>JAJQHP010000112.1 GCA_021199695.1 Clostridiales bacterium | reverse complement strand
GCTGTCCAATCTGCTGGACAACGCCATCGAGGCGGCGGCCCAGTCCGGGACGGAGTCGCCCACTGTCAGGGTACTCATCCGTCCCCAGCAGGACTATCTGTTCCTGCGGGTGACCAATCCGGTGCGGACCGACCTGCCGCCCAGGCGGGTGCTGTCCCTGCACACCACAAAGGGGGATCAAAAGCTCCATGGCTATGGAACAAAGATTATCCGCAATGTGGCGGAGCGTTACCAGGGAAGCGTCAAGTTCGACCTCCGGGACGGAATTTTCCTTGCAGACGTCATGCTCTACCTGGAGGAGGGACGAGAGGATGGATAAGCTGTATCTTGCCATCTGTGACGACGATGCGGGGATTTTGAGCGTGGTCTCCGGAGCCATTATCAGCGCCTTCCGCAAGCACGGCATCACCGCCGAGGTGGAGCTGTTCCGCCGCCCCCGGGACCTGGAGGAGGCGCTGTCCCCCAAGGGATTCCTGCGCATCCACAAGGGCTATCTGGTCAACTATAAGTTCATCCGCCGCCTGGAAAACACCGAGGCGGTGCTGACCAACGGGGAGCGCATCCCCCTGTCCCGGCGTCGGGTGCAGGAAATCCGCACCCGCTACCTGGAGCTGATGCAGGACGGTCGGACGGTGATTTTGTGACGGACATTCCCAAAGAAAACGGAAAACCGTGGATCATACTTGCAGAGCCAGATCTCCGGCCCTTTCGCATGACGACCACCGGCCTGGCTGGCGGCAATAAAAGCAAAAAAACGCCTTGATAGCGCGGAAGATGGGGTTGCCGACCGTGACTGCAAAACCAGGGAGGGCTTTCAAGTGGCAGAAAAAGGTGCAGACAGTTTAGAACCTGCACACAACGGCTAACAGCACTCAAAAATCCCCTTGCATTTTCTGCCTGTCCGTGCTATACTACAGTTGTATTAAGATAGTATCAACCTGAGAGTGGGGCTTGCCCCGCTCTTTCTTTTGAGCAAAATGAGGGATACCTGTGAAAAAAGTGACCGAAGTGGCCGCCGAGCTGGCCGGACCTCTGGCGGAGGCGGCGGGCTGCTCCCTGTGGGATGTGGAATACGTCCGGGAGGCGGGCACCTGGTTTCTCCGGGTGTATATCGACTGCCCGGGGGGCGTGAACATCAACCAGTGCGAGGCGGTGAGCCGACCCCTCAGCGATGCACTGGATGAGCTGGACCCCATCGAGGGGAGCTATGTGCTGGAGGTCTCCTCCGCCGGAGCGGATCGGCCGCTGAAAAAGCCCGCCCATTTCCGGGCCTTTTTGGGCCATGAGGTGGAGCTGCGGCTGTACCGCCCTCTGGAGGGACGCAAGGACTTCCGGGGCCTGCTGTCCGGCTACAGCGACGGGGGAGACGTGACCCTCTCGCTGGCCGACGGCAGTGAGCAGACCTTTGCCAAAAAGGACGTAGCCCTGGTTCGGCTCTATGTAGAGTTTTAAGGAGTGATCAAACGTGGCCAAACGAGTACCGAAGAAGAAGGGCCCCACCCCGGAGGAGGACGCACGGGAGTTTTTCCTGGCGCTGGACCAGCTGGAAAAGGAGCGGGGCATCAAAAAGGAATATATGCTGGAGAAGATCACCCAGGCCCTGATCTCCGCCTACAAGCGGGACCATGAGGGGGCGGAGGAGAACATCGTCATCCAGGCCGACCCGGAGAAGAACCTGCTCCGGATGATCATCCGCAGAGACGTGGTGGAGACGGTGGATAACCCCTACACCGAGATCTCTCTGGAGGACGCCCAGAAGTCCCTGCCCCAGGTGCAGCTGGGGGACGTGGTCTCCAGCGAGGTCAAGACCAAGAACTTTGGCCGTATCGCCGCCCAGACCGCCCGGCAGGTCATCATCCAGGGCATCCGGGAGGCGGAGCGGAGCATGGTCTACGACGCCTTTACCACCAAGACCCAGGAGCTGCTCACCGGCACCGTCACCCGCATCGACCCCCGCACCGGGGCGCTCCACGTCCGCATCACCTCGGGCAAGGAGTACACCGACGCTCTGCTCACCTCCGGCGAGCAGGTGAAGGGGGAGACCTACCGGGAGGGCGACCGCATCAAGGTCTATGTGGTGGAGGTCCGCCGGGACACCCGGGGCACCAAGGTGCTCATCTCCCGCACCCACTACGGTCTGGTGCGCCGGCTGTTCGAGCTGGAGGTGCCGGAGATCTTCGACGGCGTGGTGGAGATCAAGTCCATCGCCCGGGAGGCGGGCAGCCGCACCAAGATGGCGGTCTGGTCCAACAACCCGGACGTGGACCCCATCGGCGCCTGTGTGGGCACCCGCGGGGCCAGAGTGAACGCCATCGTGAGTGAGCTCCACGGAGAAAAGGTGGATATCATCAAGTACAGTGAGGACCCGGTGGAGTATGTGGCCGCCGCCCTCTCTCCCGCCGACGTCATCAGCGTGGAGACCCTGGAGGAGGGCCGAAGCTGTCGGGTCATCGTCCCCGACGACCAGCTGAGTCTGGCCATCGGCAAGGAGGGCCAGAACGCCCGCCTGGCCGCCAAGCTCACCGGCTACAAGATCGACATCAAGAGCGTCTCCGGCGCCGCCCAGGCGGAGGCCGAGGCGGACGCCCTCTTTGCCGACGAGGAGCCGGAGGAGAGCAGTGCCGCCGGAGCTGGCGAGGAATTCTGAGCCGGTCCCATCACCTGCTGTCAAAGGAGGGTGTCTCATGCCAAAAAAGATTCCCATGCGGCAGTGTCTCGGCTGCCGGGAGATGAAGCCCAAGCGGGAGCTCATCCGTGCGGTCCGCTCCCCGGAGGGGGAGATCTCCCTGGACTTCCGGGGAAAGAAGCCGGGACGGGGGGCCTATGTCTGCCCTGACCCGGCGTGCCTTGCCAAGGTGCGCAAGAGCAAGGGGCTGGAGCGTGCCTTCGGCGTCCCGGTGCCCCCCGAGGTCTACGACGCGCTGGCGGAACAGATGGAGGGGCAGCATGAGTGAGTCTCTCAGCTTTCTGGGCCTTGCCAAACGGGCGGGCCGACTGGTGAGCGGCGAGGACGCCGTTCAGGAGGCGGCGGAGGCGGGCAAAATCCGTCTGCTGATCCTGGCCTCCGACGCCGGGGAAAAGACCGTCCGGCATACGGAGCACCAGTCCGGCGGCAGGCTGCCCATCGCCTACCTGGCAAGCGGCAAGGCCGCTCTGGGAGCCGCCCTGGGCTGGGGGAGCTGCGCCGTGGCCGCCGTCACCGACCTGGGCATGGCCCTGGCCTACGCCAAAAAGCTGGCGGAGGAGGACCCCCGGCATCAGCCGGTGCTGGATGCCCTCACCGAGACAGACCGGCGTATTCAGACGCGCAAGGCGCGCAAGCCGGGGAAGGCACATCGCTGACCCATTTCATAGATTTAAACTGCCCCCACCCGGGGCGCAGCGTACCATCCACCCTATCGTTTGTGTCAACGGGTAAGTCCCGTGACAGCGGGGTTTTCCCGTTGGCACAGGCCTTCCATTCAAGGAGGTGTCCTATTTGAGTATCGACGTGAAATACAGAGTCCACGAGGTGGCCAAGGACTTTAAGGTAAAGGGCAAGCCGGTCGGCTCCAAAAAGGTGACGGAGATCCTGACCAAGTACGGCAGCACGCCCTCCAGCCATATGGCGGCCCTCAGCGAGATGGAGCTGTCTCTGATTTTTGAGTATCTGACCCAGCACAACCAGGTGGCCGATCTCCAGGCCGCCCTGGCC
>JAJQHP010000221.1 GCA_021199695.1 Clostridiales bacterium | reverse complement strand
GGTGAGATGGTTTATGTTGTCCTGCAGGAAGGGGGTGTTCTGCTTGCCGTTGATGCCCAGGGCGTTGGCCTCGGCCACCGCCTCGTCGATGGCCTTGTTGATCACGTCCGCATCCATGGAGTACTCCTCCGGGATGGGGTTGGTCACCAGCATACCGCCCTTGAGACCCATCTCCCGCTGAGCGCGGAAAGCGGCGGCCACCTCGGCGGGAGTGTCCAGCTCGTAATCCACGCCGAAGCCGCTCTTGCGGGTGTAGAAGGCGGGCAGCTCGCTGGTGCCGTAGCCGATGACGGGGACGCCCTTGGTCTCCAGATACTCCAGGGTCAGCCCCAGGTCCAGGATGGACTTGGCCCCGGCGCAGATGACCATGACCGGGGTCTGGGCCAGCTCCTCCAGGTCGGCGGAGATGTCCATAGTGGTCTCCGCGCCCCGGTGGACGCCGCCGATGCCGCCGGTGGCAAAGACGGAGATGCCCGCCAGGTTGGCGATGAGCATGGTGGTGGTGACGGTGGTGGCTCCGTCCATCCCCCTGGCGACGATGACGGGCAGGTCACGGCGGGAGACCTTGGTGACCTCCTGGCCCTTCTTGCCCAGGTGCTCGATCTCCTCATGGGTGCAGCCCGCCTTGAGGCGGCCGCCGATAATGGCGATGGTGGCGGGGACGGCCCCGCAGGAGCGGATGATCTCCTCCACCTTGAGGGCGGTCTCCACGTTCTGGGGATAGGGCATGCCGTGGGAGATGATGGTGGACTCCAGCGCCACCACGGGCCGGTTGTCCTTCAGAGCCTGGGCCACCTCGGGGGCCACGTCCAGATACTTGGTGAGAGACATGATGCAGTACCTCCTGTGATATGATAATGGTTTGAGAATGAACTTTTTTATGAAAAGCCGCAAAGCGGCAGGGACACGGGCTTACTGCGCCATCCGCTCCAGGATGGCCTCGCCGGTGAGGCGGGGGTTGATGGTCTCCGCCCCCTCGATGGAGATGGCGGCGGCGGCCTGTGCCCGGCGGGCGGAGCCCTCCAGGTCGTTGCCCTCCAGATAGGCCCAGGCCAGAGCCGCCATAAAGGCGTCTCCTGCGCCGGTGGCGTTGACCGGGTGGGCGGGGCAGCAGGGGAGACGGAGGCTCCCCCAGTGGTCGGCGGCGTAGACCCCTTCGCTCCCCAGGGAGATGAACACCCGGCGGAGCCCGGTGTCCAGCAGAGCCTGGGCCGCCCGCTCCAGACTCTCATCGTCGGTGATGGATACCCCGGAGAGCAGCTCCGCCTCGTAGCGGTTGGGCTTGAGGGTGTGTACCTTGCCCAGCACATCCCGGAGCCTGACCGCCTTGGCGGTGGACACCGGGTCGGCAAAGATAGGGGCCTTCACGTTCTCGCACAGCCAGCGCACCGATTCGGCGGGGATATTGGTGTCCAGAATGACGATCTGGGCGTTGTCCAGCAGGGCGCGACGGCTCTGGAGATAGCCCGGGGTCACGTGGTCGTAGATGTCCATGTCCGAGATGGCCAGGGCCATGTCCCCGTCCGGGCCGGAGAGAAAGACGTAGTTGGAGGTGGTCCCTCCGGGGACCTGGAGGGCCTGGGAGATGTCGATGCCCAGTTCCCCGCAGGAGGCGGCGATCTTCTGGGCGTAGATGTCGTCCCCAAAAGCGGTGAGCAGCCGCACGTCCACCCCCAGCAGGGCCAGGTTGTGGGCGATGTTCCGCCCTACGCCGCCCAGAGACATACGCACCCGGCCGGGGTTGGAATCGCTGGCTACCAGAGGGGCGTAGGCCCGGCCGCCGATGTCCATATTGACACCGCCCACCACCGCCACATAGGAGGCGGTGCGCAGGACGTAGCCCTTCCCGGCAATATAACCCTTTTTCATCAGGTTGGAGATGTGGACGGCCACCGAGGAGCGGGTGATCCCCGCCCGATTGGCCAGCTCCTGCTGGGAGATCATGGGGTTTTCTGCGATCCAGTTCAGAATCTCACGCTCCCGCTGGGTCATGGAACCTTCGCCTCCCATTCCGGCAATAAGCAGTTGCTTATGAACCTGATTTTCGTTTATTATACAACATTCTCACAGAGAGGTCAACAGGTTTTGTTCGTTTTGTGAAAAATGGGGCGCCGTCAGGGAAATGGCCGTGTTCGGTCCGGAGCGGGAGAACAGCGTTTTACGATTGAAACCAATATAGGGGCGAATTCTGTTCAAAATTCGCTGAATTGGGGGTTGCTATTTTGTAAAGGCAATGTTAAAATGTTCATACGCTCAGACTTACGATCTTTGACGACAAGGTGGAGTGCTGGGCAATTTTGGCCCCGGAGCACGATGGCGATGGGGAATATGATCAGGAAAGGATGACACACGGATGAAACAGATGAAGAAGCTTCTCGCTCTCCTGCTGGCTCTGATGATGTGCTTCGCCCTGGCTGCCTGCGGCAGCAGCAGCGACGACAGCAGCACCACTGATGACACCAGCACCACCGAGGAATCCAGCGACGACACCGAGGAGGCCAGCGACGCCGACACTGAGGAGGCTGACGACGCCGAGGCTGAGGCCGAGACCGAGGACACTACCTCCACCGAGACCGTCTCCGCCGACGACATCGACGACAACATGACCTCTGACGACGGTACTTATGAGGTCGCTTTCGTCACCGACGTGGGCTCCCTGAAGGACAAGTCCTTCAACGAGGGCACCTGGAACGGCGTGAAGCTGTATGCTTATGAGAACGGCCTGTCCTACAAGTATTATCAGCCCGCCAACGAGAGCGAGGCTACCGATGATGACCGCTATGACGCCATGGCCGCTGCCTGCGACGCCGGCGCCAAGGTCGTTGTCTGTGCCGGTTATCTCCAGGAGGCCGCTCTGACCCAGGCCGCTATCGCCTATCCCGACGTGCAGTTCGTCTTCATCGACGGCTACACCCTGTATGATGGCGACACCGCTCTGACCAACGTGGCTGGCATCAACTTCCAGGAGGAGCAGTGCGGCTACTTCGCCGGCTATGCTGCTGTCATGGAAGGCTACACCGAGCTGGGCTTCTCCGGCGGCGGTGGCGGCACCAACCCCGCCTGCTGCCGTTACGGCTTCGGCTACGTGCAGGGCGCCAATGACGCCGCTGCCGCTCTGGGCATCACCGTCAACATCAACTATTCCTGGCTCTATGGCTCCAGCTACAGCGCCTCCCCCGACCTGCAGACCATGATTTCCGGCTGGTACTCCAACGGCACTCAGGTCGTGTTCGCCTGCGGCGGCTCTATGTTCTCCTCCATCGCCACCGCCGCTGCTGAGAACGACGGCGCTGTGATCGGCGTTGACGTTGACCAGTCCAGCGAGTCCGATACCGTCATCACCTCCGCCATGAAGGGTCTGGCCGAGGCTACTGAGTATGCCGTTGGCAAGTACTATGACGGCTCCTGGGACGAGATCGGCGGCACCACCACCACCCTGGGCGCTGCTGACGGCGCCGTGGGCCTGCCCACCGACACCTGGTCCATGACCAACTTCACCGTCGAGGACTACGAGGCTCTGCTGGCCTCCGTCGTCAGCGGCGAGCTGGTTGTTGACAGCGACTATGAGAACAACTTCAGCCAGGAGTACTCCAACGTCACCGTCAACATGATCGAGTGATTTCTGTATAAACAGAAATAACGAAACCCAACAACAGGGAGGATGCGTTCGCATCCTCCCTGTTACGTTTGCCATAGAGAGAATACCTCCGAAGAACACCTCTGCTGCAACACGGCAGGGGTGTATCTATGGAATTGACTGTGCCTGGCGACGGGAAAGCAGGTTATAACGACCCTTCTCCATCTTTTGCTTGACAGGTCGGAGCTGATGTGCTACAGTAGCGACAGACACCCCCCAGGGGTGGGGTGGTAACAGGGTAATAGAAAGGAAATAGATATGAAGCAGTCTTTTTCTGTCACCGGGATGAGCTGCGCTGCGTGCAGCGCCCATGTGGAGAAGGCGGTGAACGCGCTGGAGGGCGTACAGGTCGCCAGCGTCAACCTTCTGGCCAACTCCATGTCGGTGGAATTTGACGAGAAGCAGTTGTCTGTCAGCGACATCTGCCAGGCCGTGACGGACGCGGGCTACGGGGCATCTCCCACAGGGGGGAAGCGGCAGGCCGTCTCCGTTCCCGCCGAGGACCCGGTGGAGCAGGAGATCAGGAGCATGAAGCGCCGGCTCATCTGGTCCATCGTCTTTATGGTCCCCCTGTTCTATCTGAGCATGGGGCATATGATGGGTTTTCCCCTCCCCGATGTGCTTCTGGGGGTGGAGAACGCCATGGTGTACTCCCTGGCCCAGGTGGTCCTGGTACTGCCCATCCTATATCTGAACGACAAGTATTTCATCAACGGATTTCAGGCGTTCCGGCGGAAGGCGCCCAATATGGACTCCCTCATTGCCGTCGGCTCCGCCGCCGGGATGATCTACTCGGTGTACTCCCTCTTTGTCATCGGCTACGCTCTGGGCCACGGCGACCTGGAGACCGCCGAGGAGTACCACATGAACCATCTCTATATCGAGTCCGCCGGGATGATTTTGACCCTCATCGACGTGGGCAAGTATCTGGAGACCCGGAGCAAGGGCAAAACCTCTGACGCGCTGAAAAAGCTGATGAACCTCCAGCCCAAGACCGCCCACGTTCTCCGGGACGGGGAAGAGGCGGAGGTCCCCATCGAGGAGGTGGCCGTGGGAGACCAGGTGGTGGTCCGTCCTGGCCAGGCCATCCCGGTGGACGGGGTAGTTGCCACCGGCAGTACCTCGGTGGATGAGTCTGCCCTCACCGGCGAGCCCATCCCCGCGGAAAAGCACCCCGGGGACAAGGTCTCCGGCGGCACAGTCAACGGCAACGGTACATTCACCTTCACCGCCGCCCGGGTGGGAGAGGACACCACCCTGGCCCAGATCATCCGTCTGGTGCAGGATGCCTCCGCCTCCAAGGCTCCCATCGCCAAGCTGGCGGACAAGGTGGCGGGCATCTTCGTTCCCACAGTGCTGTCCATCGCCCTGGTGACCTTTATCGTCTGGCTCATCGTCACCGGCTCGGTGGTCTCTGCCCTGACCCCTGCCATGGCGGTGGTGGTCATCTCCTGCCCCTGCGCCCTGGGCCTGGCGACCCCTGTAGCCATTATGGTGGGTACCGGCAAGGGTGCCGAACTGGGTATCCTCTTCAAGTCCGCCGAGAGCCTGGAGACACTCCACAAAATCGACACGGTGGTGCTGGACAAGACGGGCACCATCACTCAGGGCAAGCCGAAGGTCACTGATCTGATCCCCGCCCCCGGCCGCACCGGGGAGGAGCTGCTCCGCCTGGCCGCCTCGCTGGAGACCGCCTCGGAGCATCCCCTGGCGGACGCCGTCACCGCCCGGGCACGGGAGGACGGACTCACCCTGTCCCCCGTCACCGATTTCCTGGCTCTTCCCGGTCTGGGACTGCAGGGGACGATCGGCAGCCATTCCTACGCCGCGGGCAACCGCCGCCTGATGGAGCAGCTGGGGATATCCGTGGACGCCGCCCAGGCGGAGGACCTGGCCAGGGCCGGAAAGACCCCTCTCTATTTCAGCGAGGATGGACGCTATCTGGGCACCATCGCCGCCGCAGACCCGGTGAAGGAGAGCAGCCCCAGCGCCATCCACGCCCTGCAGGCCCAGGGCATCCAGGTGGTCATGCTCACCGGGGACAACGCCAGGACTGCCAGGGCAGTAGCCGCCCCCCTGGGCATTGATCAGGTCATCTCCGACGTGCTGCCCCAGGACAAGGAGCGGCAGGTGGCCCGGCTCCAGTCTGAGGGACGGCAGGTGGCCATGGTGGGCGACGGCATCAACGACGCCCCGGCCCTGGCCCGGGCGGACGTGGGCATCGCCATCGGCGCAGGCACCGACGTCGCTATCGAGTCCGCCGACGTGGTGCTGGTGAAGTCCGATCTGCGGGACGCCTCCACCGCCATCCAGCTCTCCCGGAAGGTCATCAAAAACATCAAGGAGAACCTGTTCTGGGCCTTCTGCTACAACTGCCTGGGCATCCCCCTGGCGGCCGGGGTGTTCTATCCCCTGCTGGGCTGGCAGCTGAATCCCATGTTCGGCGCGGCGGCCATGAGCCTGAGCTCCTTCTGCGTGGTCTCCAACGCCCTGCGCCTGCGGCTGTTCCAGCCCAAGCCCCTCCCGGAAGACACCGCCCCCCGGCGTGTCGATACAAAATTCACCTCGCTTGAGGCAAAAGGAGAAGATTCTGTTATGACGAAAACGCTGACTGTAAACGGCATGATGTGCGTCCACTGCAAGGCCAACGTGGAAAAGGCCCTCTCCGCTGTAGACGGCGTGGCATCCTGCACCGTCGATCTGGAGGCCAAGACCGCCACCTGCACCCTGTCCGCCCCCGTAGAGGACAAAGTCCTGTCCGACGCCGTCACCGCCGCCGGGTACGAAGTGGTCTCGGTGGCCTGATGACCGCCGATCGAGAGCAGATCGCCCGGCTGCTGAAAACCGCCCGGGGCCAGCTGGACGGGATCTTGCGGATGATCGATGAGGACCGGTACTGCATCGACATCTCCAACCAGCTCATGGCCACCCAGTCCATTCTGTCCCGGGCCAACGCCGAGGTGCTCAAGGCCCACGTCCACCACTGCGTCCATGCGGCGGTCCGGTCCGGGGACGCAGACAAAGAGCTGGAGGAGATTTCCACCATTCTGGAAAAGCTGGCAAAGCGGTAAGCGGAGCCGCGCAAACAACAAACCGTATTTCCCCATCTGACGGGAAATACGGTTTTTGTTTCATCTGTCAGTCGGTTGTCCGCCGGGCCAGGGCTGGGTTCATGTAGCGTTCGTCTCCCGTGACCTCGCGAATGACGCGCAGCTGCTCCGGGAAGCGGATGTCATCCTCCTTCTTGCTGGTTTCGATATTAGCGATGGCCTGATCATGCCAGAAGGGATAGACGTCGATCTCGAAATACTGGTTGCCATAGGTCAGACAGTAGCGGGTCTTGCGGATCTGACGGAGGGTGGTGTCGGCGTCCATCAGCAGGGTGAGGTATTCCTCCTGAGACAGGCGGCGTTCCGTCTCAATCCACTGAAGGTCATTTACACGGGTCCTTGTCGTCTGGAAATAGATGTAGTGGCCGGCAGCTCCTCGCTGCCGTACCCGCACCTGGTCGCCGTTAGAGGACTTCAGATAGGTCTGGATGACCTCTACCCGCTGGCAGTTTGGCGTGGACTCCAGCCATTGGATGTCCGGATACTCGATGAGGAATTTCCGGGCTGTCTCGTTGAGAGCCGGCTCCCCCAGAGCGGCGGCGATCTCGGTGATGAGCCGCTCCATCTTCACCTCGAAGTCGGTGGCGTTGTCAATGACCCGCAGATGGGGATGGCCTGTCCAGGAGGCGATAATCTTGTCGTCCAGGGCGATGGCCTGATCCACTGTCTCAATGCGTGCGGCGTTGTTAGCGGTAGTGTAGAACTCCTGGGCGCCCTTTGCCGCTGTGACCAGATGGAACACGGCGTCGTAATTGTCCCGGAGGGTGATCTCGTCTGAGTGGACGAATTCCAGCACCTCGTTAAACTCTGCCTGGGTCATGTACGCCTTGTTGTCCAGAGCACCCCGGTCGCAGACAATGAGGATCTTGTCCCCAGGCATGGTTCTTGCCGCCTGCTCGAACAGCTGCTCCTTCACCATCTGGAGTTTCACCTGGCATTTCTGATAGTCTACATTGGTCCCACAGGTCCAGGGAGCTACGCCGCCGGTGATGAACTCTGTGGCCGTCTCCGGCACAAAGAGCACGGTATACCCTCTCTGAGTGAAGTTGTTCTGTATCCAACTCATAGCTGTGGTCTTGCCTGCACATGGACCTCCGGTCACGACGATCTTTGAGATAGTACCCATTTGACTTTCCTCCTTCGAGTCGGCCGCTGCACCGTCCCGAACCGTTTTACAAAAGGATTATAACATATTTTCCCAGACTGTACAATTACTGACGCAAAATTCTACAGAACAGGGAAGGGAGGACGGTATGGGACAGCGGGGAGAAATAGTTACAAAACGGTGACAGGACCGAAGGGCGGTCGAACCGATGAACAAGAGCTCAAGACATCAAGACCTGATACGGACACCTCAAGAGAAAGACTGCAAAACAGGCGATGGACTGCGCTGTAAAGTTCACCCCCGACGATTCCCCAGGGAATCTCTCAGCAGAGAGGGGAGAGGGGCTGATATTGTCTGTACGGTATATCATGGAAAATGACGATCAGAAACGAGAATAAGGTAGAATACGTAACATTTTGATAATGTAAAGTAATTTGACTTTGCATATATTTATGACCGTAAAGCGGATTCGCTTGCCATGCATTGAGGGGCGACAGGCAAAATTGCTTTACAGCGATAAGGGCTGGACACCAAGACTAGACAACGATAAAGGATTGCCATGCAAACCCCATCATTCCGGCAAACTCGACCACATACCACCCCTGATACTCATTCCAGACAGTCAGCTCTGCCCCGTCGTAGGCGTTTGCCAGAACGGCGGAGGCAGTGCTGGGCTGCTCCCGGATGTTCAGGCTTCCCCAATTCAGGTCTACCGTCCCCTTTCGTGCGGGTTGGGGCGAGAGGAAAGGTAGGCCAAAAAATGCCGCGACGCTGCCGCTAACATTCTGAGCGATCTCCCCGGTGTGGGTCTGAATCCATATGGCGTCCCGGGTGTTGTCATGGTAGGCCAGCTCTATGAGAACGGCGGGAGCCCGTACCTTTGCCACCTCGCCAATGGTGGTGGTGGGCTCCGCGCTCACCAGCTCCGGGTCGGGATAGATCTCCCGCAGTCCGGCGGCGGCCAGCTCGGCAAAATGCTTTCCCTTCACGGAGCTGGGATAATAGTAGACCACAGAACCCTGTAACGAGCCGGACAGGAACTCCGGGGCAGCGTTGGAGTGGAGAGCCAGGTGCAGATCATAGTTGCCTTCATTGGACACCTGAATACACTGGGCGGCGGTCATGTCCGTCCGGTTCCGGGTGACGGTGACGCCGCTGGCCCGGAGATACGGCTCCATTTGGTCAGCGATGAGGTTCATATACTGTTCCTCGTTGCCGCCGGTGACATAGGGGTTGAACTCCTGGGTGGAAGGGGAGAGATAGAGCAGCGACATAGCGGCGCCTCCTTGGGTTGATATGCCATTCTATGTGAGAGGGCGTGCTTCGGATACAAAAATTTTCCGAAAATCCTGCCTCAGTGCAGCAATTTCCGGGCCTGATGCGTACTATCAATAGAAGGGTGACAAGACAGAACATAAACGGAGAGGAGCATGAATATGAAACGGATGAAATGGCTTGCAATGGCAACGGCCCTGCTGCTGACCCTGGAACTGGCCTCCTGCGGCAACATATCGGCGGACAGCTCGTCTACGGAGAGCTTGAAGGCTTTCGCGGCAACTACGGAAGTGACGGCGGCGGACACGGACTACGGATACGATGGCGTATATGATTCTGCCGAGACAGGGGAGGCGGACGCAGCCGAGAGCACCGAGAGTCTGGCAGAGAGCTATGATTCCAGCCAGGTCAAGCTGATCTACACCGCCTGGGTGAACGTAGAGGTGCTGGACTTCGACACGGCTGTGAGCGGGCTGGAGGCTCTGGTGGACGAGCTGGGCGGCTACTGCGAGTCCTCCTACCTGAGCAACTACAGCAGCGGCCGATACGCCTCCTACACCGTCCGGGTGCCACAGGAGCAGTACCGGGCTTTCCTGGATGCCTGGTCGGAGACGGACAACTGCCACCTGCTCAGCCGGGAGGAGGACGTGGACGATGTGGGGACGGAGTATTTCGACCTGGAGACCCGTCTGAACACCCTGAATACCAAGATGGAGCGGCTTCAGGCCCTTCTTGCCCAGGCGGAGGAGATGGCGGACATCATTGCCCTGGAGAGCGAGATCAGCGACACGGAGTATGAGATCGAGATCTATACCTCTGAGCTGAACCGGTACGACAGCCTGATCAATTACTCCACCGTCTACCTGACCATCGACGAGGTGATCGAGCTGACGGAGGACGAGGAGCAGAGCCTGGGGGCCAGACTGCTGCAAAACCTGCGCTGGGGCGCGGAGGGCTTTGTGGACGGGCTGGAGGAGCTGGCGGTGTGGCTGGCCCGAAACCTGATCGGCGTGGCAATCACTGTTGTGCTGACAGCCATCGTTGTGACCGCGGTTGTGCGCTGGCGGAAAAAGCGGAGAGGGACGGCGGAAAAGGCGACAGTCAGCCAGCCGCCTCTCACCAAACCGGAGCAGACGGAAAACGGGACAAAAGAGTAACGGAAAAGCGCAGGGGCTGAGATCCCTGCGCTTTTTGTATGTTGTTAGCAGTGGTTATACATTCGGGTTTCCGTCCAGCAGCTCGCCCAGCCGGTTGGACAGCCGGGCGAACTCCTCCAGGCTCAGGGTCTCGCCCCGCACCGAGTCGGAGAAACCGCAATCGGCCAGGGCCCCCGCCAGCTCTTCACGGGACAACTCCCCCTGGAAGGCGGAGGTCAGCCCGTTGAGCAGTTTCTTCCGCCGCTGGGCAAAGGAGGCCCGGACGGTGCGGAACAGCAGCTCCCGGTCCGTCACCCGGACGGGTGGCTCCGGCAGCACCTCCATGTGAACCACGGCGGAGGTCACTTTGGGGGCGGGAAGGAAGCATTCCGGCGGCACCTCCAGGACGGTGGAGCAGTCGGCGTAATACTGGCAGAGCAGGGTAAACGCCCCGTAGTCCCCCGTCCCCGGCCGGGCGCAGATGCGCCCGGCCACCTCTCGCTGCACCAGGACGGTGACAGAGCGGAACAGACCGCTCTCCAGCAGACGGGTCAGCACCGGGGTGGTGATGTTGTAGGGGAGGTTGGCGCAGACCAGGGGCGTCAATCCGTCGAATCGCTCCCGAACCAGGGCCTCCAGCTCCAGCTTCATAATGTCTCCGGGGATGACCTCCGCGTTGGGATAGGGAGCCAGCGTCTCCCTCAAAATGGGCAGCAGGGACTTGTCCAGCTCCACAGAGACCACCTTGCCTGCCCGCCGGGCCAGGTGAACGGTGAGGGAGCCGATGCCCGGCCCGATCTCCAGCACACCGCAGGAGCGGTCCGCCCCGGAGGCGGCGGCGATTTCCCGGGGAATTTCCGGGGCAATGAGAAAGTTCTGCCCCATGGACTTGGAGAAGTGAAAGCCGTACCGGGCCAGCAGCGCCCGGAGCTGACGCTCGTCACAGAGTTCCATCAGAATACCAGCCTTTCGATCGAGTCTTGGTCACCCCTACATCATACCAGACAACGGGGCAAAAGAAAAGTGGCGGGAGATCAAAAATCCCGGGCAGACCCACGGGCCTGTCCGGGATTTCATCTGAAAGGGGAGGGGAGAGATCAATCCTCTACCGTTCCGGTGATGACGTAGGCGACCACGTTCCGGCGTCCGAAGTTGATGCAGGTGGAACGGGAGGTCATGTACAGGTCTACATCGTTGTTGTCGATGGCGCTGCCGCAATCGCCGGCAATGGCGATGCCGTAGACAAAGCTGCCGTCGGCAGACATGATGAACATCTGAGTGCCGTAGGGGATGTAATCAGGATCGACCGCAACCACGCCTACCCGGGCCAGACGACCGGTGGAGCAGATGGCGCCGGACCGGGCGGTGTAGGCGGTAGCGTTCAGCGTCAGAGTGCCGGAGAAGGTGTAGGTGTCGCCTTTGGAGGTGGTGAAGGTGCCCGCCTCATCGTCGATGTTGGTGATGTATTCGCTGGAGGTGCTGTAGCCGGTGGGCTTTTCAAAATTGACCTTGGTGCCGTAGGAGATCACCTCGTCTACCGGGTCGGTGACAGTGGTGGCCACCTGCTCGTAAACAGGCTCCTGACCGTCCAGCTCGATCACCCGATAGGTGACGTTGGTGCTGCCCTCTACGCCCTCGGTGGTGACTGCCTCGGTGCCCCGCTCCATCTCGGTGTCGGCACGGCGGACAGAGGAATAGGCGATGGGAGTGCTCTCGGTGACGTAGCTGACGCTGGCCCGGGTGACCTCGATAAAGTCAATGTCGCTGTCCAGAACGGTGTCCGGGTCCACGGAAACCTGGTCATATTCTCCTAACTGGATGTTCAAATGCTCCAGCACATCGGCTACGGTGTCGTGGATCTCAGCGAGGGTGGAGGTGGTGACGCCGTCGCAGACAACGGTCACATATTGTCTCCGGGTGATGGACAAGCTGACCACCTCATCGGAGGAGGACGCCTCCACCACGTCCAGGTCGGAGTAGACGATACCGGCCTCGTCCAGCACGTCGGAAAGCTCTGCCGCATCAGAGGAGATGACATACTGCTCGTCCCCATCGTTGATCTCGTATGTAGTGGCGGCGGTGGCGGGGATATTACACAGCAGCAGGACGACCAGCACGGTGAGGGCAAATACCCCGACGTGAGCGGCGGCCTTTGACCGTAGTATACATAATGCAAAATTGCGCGTTCTCATGGGTGCCTCCTTGGGGAGAAACAGGGAAAGGGGAGGGGAAAGGTCGAAGGCTGTTGTAATTTTTGTTACCGTCCTTGACTACGGAAAGTATACACCCAAAATGAGAATTTGTCAACAAAAAGTTTGAAAAAACATTAGTTATGGTAAACTGGGGAACTTTTGCGGCGAAAAATGCGTAGAAGTCCGGCGAAGATGGGCGAAAAGAATACAAAAGAGGTAACAAAGAGTTATAAATGAATATTCGTGAATGAAAATGGATGGAACAACGAAAAGGAAATTGGCGTCAAAAGGAAACCGTTAAAATGCCCACGCGGATGCAAGGAGATGAAAGGAATCCTGCAAATCCGTCTCGCTCAGTTTTCCGTAACCCATGACATAGGTAGGAAGGCCGGAATGAGGGGGTTCACATAAATAATAGGCGTCCAGAGGGTAAAGCCGAACGTTGTTTTCGGCGGCCAGACGGGTCAGCTCGTCCTGGGGGCGATGGGTGCGGACCTGCATCAGCTGATGAAGACCGGACTCGCCGCCGGAGAAAACGCAGATATCCTCCAGGCCTTCCCGCCGGACTGCCTGGGCCATGGCGGTCCGCCGCTGCTGATATCGGTTCCGTGTCCGGGCAATGTGTCGATCCATGTGTCCGCGCTCCATGAACAGCGCCAGGGTGTACTGCTCAAAGGAGGGGACGGTGGAGGAATAGAAGAGCAGCTCCCGGCGGTATCGCTCCAGCAGTTGGGGCGGCAGCACCATATAGCTGATACGCAGAGAGGGGGCCAGGCTTTTGGCGAAGGTATTCAGATAGATGACCCGCCCGGAGCGGTCCAGCCCCTGAAGGGCGGGAATGGGGCGGCCGGAGAACCGGAACTCACTGTCGTAGTCGTCCTCGATGATGTACCGTTCCTCTCCCTGGTCTGCCCACCGGAGCAGCTCGGTCCGCCGGGAGACGGGCATGACGATGCCCAGGGGAAAGTGATGGGATGGGGTCACATGGACTACCCTGGCCCCGCTGGCCTCCAGCCGATCGACCATCAGGCCCTGACTGTCCAGAGGGATAGGGCGCACCTCCGCCCCGCTGGCGTGAAAGATGCGGGCGATCTTGCCGTATCCCGGGTCTTCTACGGCATAGCCTCCCTTTGCGCCCAGAAGCTGTACCAGCAGCGCGGTGAGAAATTCCGACCCGGCCCCTACTACCACCTGTTCGGGAGAGACTTGGATACCACGAAACTGATAGAGGTGCCGGACAATGGCCTGGCGCAGCTCGGGGACGCCCTGGGGGTGGGCGGCGGAGAGCAGGGCCTGGTCCCGGCTGGACAGCACCTCCCGGCTCAGCCTGGCCCAGGTGGAAAAGGGGAAGCTGGAGGCGTCCCCGCCGGAGGTGGCGAAGTCGTACCGACAGGCCGGGACTGCCTGGGGGAGATC
>JAJQHP010000042.1 GCA_021199695.1 Clostridiales bacterium | reverse complement strand
GGGCGGACATGGTCCGCCGGGCCATCTCCAAGAAGAAGGCCAAGCAGATCGAGCAGGAGGAGCACGCCTTTATCTACGGCGACGCCGACCGGGGCATTCGCGGCTGTATCGCGAGCGGCGTCCCCGAGGACACCGCCAAGGCCATCTACGGGGAGATCAAGGACTTCGCCAACTACGCCTTCAACAAGGCCCACGCGGTCTGTTACGCCATCGTGGCCTATCAGACGGCCTGGTTCAAGTGCCACTATCCCCAGGAGTATATGGCGGCCCTGCTCACCAGCGTGCTGGACTCCAGCGACAAGGTGGCGGAGTATATCTCCGCCTGCCGGGACATGGGCATCCGGCTCCTGCCCCCGGACGTCAACCGGTCCGGGGCGGACTTCACCGTTCAGGGGGAGGACATCCGCTTTGGCCTGGCCGCCATCAAGGGGGTGGGCCGCAGCGTGGTGGAGCACATCGTCGCCGAGCGGGAGGAGGGTGGCCCCTACACCTCCTTCCAGCAGTTCTGCGAGCGCACCTTCGACACCGACCTGAACCGGCGTGCCCTGGAGAATATGATCCGCTGCGGCGTCTTTGACAGCCTGGGCAACCGCCGGAGCCAGCTGGTCAGCATCATGAACGTGGTGCTGGACGCCATCGCGGACACCCGGAAGCGGAACCTGGAGGGCCAGTTCGACCTGTTCGGCGGCTTCGGCGGGGAGGACGCCCCGGACCTGCCCCAGATGATACAGCCGAACCTCCCGGAGTTCGAGCCCATGGAGAAAATGCGCATGGAGCGGGAGCTGACGGGCCTTTACCTCTCCGGCCACCCCATGGACCAGTACCGGGAGGTCACCCGCCGGGCGGGGGCGGCCCCCATGGGCCGTATCCTGTCCGACTTCGCCCAGGAGGACGGCCCCACCCAGTTTGCCGACGAGCAGCGGGTGTGTCTGGCGGGCATCGTCCTCTCCTACCGGACCAGGACCACCAAGAACAACTCCCTCATGGCCTACGCCATGCTGGAGGACGACACCGGCAGCATGGAGCTCATCCTCTTTGCCAGGGCGCTGGAGGAGTACGGCGGTCTGCTGGCGGAGGGCTACGGGGTCCTGGCGGAGGGCCGTATCTCCGTCCGGGACGAGAAGCAGCCCCAGCTCATCTGTGAGCGGCTCTTCCCCCTGGCGGAGGAGAGCCTGCCCCTGCTGGACCGGCGGGGAGGACGGGCAAACCGGAACGGCAGGCCCCAGACGGGCCAGTACCGCTCCCAGGAGACGCCCGAGGACCAGATCCCCGGCGTTGTCCCCGGCGCGAAAAAGCTCTATCTCCGCTTCGACCGGGAGGACGACCCCAGGGTGCAAAAGGTGCGGCAAATGCTGGTCATGTTCCCCGGGACGGGCCAGATGGTGTTCTACTTCCAGGACAGCAGGCGCCGCTTCGGAATGCCCTGTCTCATCCACACCTCCCTCATCCGGGAGCTGAACCGGCTGCTGGGGGAGGAGAACGTGGTGGTCAAGTGAGGCTCCGCCCCCTGAACCGGCAGAAATCCCGGGACCAAAAACAAACACCTGCTCTCCGGTGGGGCGGTCGGCCCGGCGGGGGGCCGACGCAGAGGGGCCGCCCCTCTCTCCTGCGGTAGCAGGGAGAGGGTTGGCTTCGGCTTCGGTATCGGTATCGGTATCGGTTTTGGTTTCGGTATCGGCTTTGGTATCGGTATAGCTATTTTTCGTATGCGTTGGTATGCGTTTGCTATCCGTTGGCATACGGTCGCTGTCTGAGGGCAGAGGGGCGTCCTCCAACGTCCCGGTCTTTCCCCAGCGAGCGTTGGCCGCCTTTTTCCCGGCCTCGGAGCGTTTGCGCCGCTGGGCATCGAAGCTCTCCTGAAACCGGTCCTCACGGTTCATGACCCGGCGGCGGAAGAACCGGAGATTCCCCTCCCGGGGGACGGGGACGCCGTCCATGCTGTATCGGAGCAGTCCGCGGCACAGTCTGCCGAACTCCTCGTCGTCCAGCGCCTCCATCTCCGCCAGGTATTCATAGGGCAGCGCCACATAATTCCGGGACATGGCTCCCCCTCCTCTCAAGGTCTGATACCAATAGTATAGTACAAATGTTCTATCCCGTCAATGCAACATTCCAATTTTGCGGGCGACAGAAAGGAAGCGACTGCCATGACCAAGCAGCTCGCCGCCTTCGTCCGTACCTGCGGAGAGGAATGACCTGCCGATGTCAAAAGCGCACCGCCCCTGGCAGCAGTCGCTGTCGGAGGCGGTGCGCTTCGTTCTGTCCGGCGTTCTGCCGGGTCACTTCCCCGGCTCCAGGGCCCAGGCGTCTTTGATCTGGTCGTGGAGCCAGCTGGGGGGATGTCGGTGGCGGATGCCGGAGAGGATGCCCATGGCGGCGTAGGCGGTGATGAGGGAGGAGCCGCCGTAGCTGACGAAGGGGAGGGTCAGCCCCACCACCGGCAGCACGAACAGGCACATCCCCACGTTGAGCACCACCTGACACAGCAGCATCCCGGCGTAGCCCACGGCGATCAGCCCGTAGAAGGGGGTGCTGGCGTGGAGGGCGATGTGGATACAGCGGAGGATGATGGCGGTGAGCAGGAGCAGCAGCACCGCCGCCCCCACCAGTCCCAGCTCCTCGCAGCAGGCGGAGAAGATAAAGTCGGTGTGCCGGGCGGGGAGGGCGCTCTGGTAGCTGGCCTGGGTGAGATTGCCCTGGAGATAGCCCATGCCGGTGAGCTTGCCCGAGCGGATGGCCAGCAGGGAGCGGGTCTGCTGAAAGCCCCGGTAGGTGGGGTCCAGGTCGTGGTCAAAGCAGACCAGGATACGCATTTTCCAGTAGTTGTCCTCCGGCAGACAGAGCCACAGGGCGGACCCGGCCAGCACCGTCACCGCCGCTCCCAGCAAAATCCAGTACCATTTCAGCCCTCCGGCCCAGATCATGACCAGGAAGATGAACACATACACCAGGGCGGAGCCCGCGTCGTCGGAGACCAGGTAGATCAGACCCACGAAGAACCCCACGTGGGCGCAGAGGGAGAACACCGAGAGAGGGTGGCTCAGCCCCTTCCGACGCTGGAGAAAGACGATCTGTTTGGACAGCAGCATGGTGAAGGTCAGCTTCACCAGCTCCGCCGGCTGGACGGAGAACAGGGGAAAGGCAATCCAGCTCCGGTTGCCCCCCACCTCATGGCCCACGCTGGGGATGGCGAGGATGGCGATAAAGGCGGCGCTGAACAGAAAGACCCAGTACCACCGGCTCATCAAAGCGTCGATGTCCAGCTGGGAGAGGAGAAAGTAGAGCAGAACGCCGATGCCCATGGCGACGGCCTGCTTGGCGGGGTAGGAGTGGAGGTCGGCGTCGTAGCGGGTGGCGGAGTAGATGAGGGCGATGCCGTACAGATTCACCGCCACGCACAGGGCCAGCAGCAGGTGGTCCGCCTGGCGAACGGCGTCGAGAATAAAGTCCTTTACGGCAGACATGGGCGGCCTCCTCTCCCGGTCCGGCGGGGACCTGATGGGCTTTATTATAGCACAGCGGGGGAGAGGGTGACAAGGAAAAGTGCGGGGGCGGCCCCGGCTTTTCCCCGCCCGCCTCTTGCCAAGGGGGAAAAAACTTGCTATACTGGGCCGGAACTCACAAAGGGGGCGCGTGCAAATGACCCACATCACCCATTCTCCGGAGGAGACGGAGGCCCTGGGGGAGCGTCTGGGGGCGCAGGTCGGGCCGGGGACGGTGATCGCCTTCACCGGCGACCTGGGGGCGGGAAAGACCGCCTTCACCCGGGGCCTGGCCCGGGGCCTGGG
>JAJQHP010000108.1 GCA_021199695.1 Clostridiales bacterium | reverse complement strand
GTCCAGGAGGGTGTACAGGATGTCGTTGCACACGTAGGTCCCCGCCGTGTACGAGACTGCCGCCGGGATACCCGCCCGGTTCAGGCCCTGCGCCATCTCCTTCACCGGAAGGGTGGCAAACCAGGCGGCTGGACCGTCCGGCCGTACCGGCCGATCCTCCGGCTGAAATCCGTCGTTGTCCGGGATGCGGGCGTCCCGGAGATTGATGCCCACCCGCTCCAGGGTAAAGCCCTTCCGGCCTCCCGCCAGACCAACGCAGAGTACCCGGTCCGGGCGGTAGGCCTCCAGAGCGCGGAGCAGCGCCTGCTCCCCCCGCTGAAAGGCGGTGGGCAGCTGCACTGTTACAATGCCTGCCCCATCAATGTGTGCCGGGAGGCGGCGCACCGCCTCCCAGGAGGGGTTGACCGCCTCTCCGCCGAAGGGCTCAAAGCCGGTGACCAGAACGTTCATAGGGATGACGCCTCCTGTCGTCTGTTTTGCCTATTGTACGGCGGCCCACCCTTTGGCGTCAAGCTCATTTCCCCGGGAGGGGGCCGCCGCTCCGCCCGGTTCGCCGGACAGACAAAATCGCCTCTCCTGCTTACAGGAGAGGCGACGGTCATGGCAGCGGGAGAAGGATTCGAACCCTCACATACAGAGTCAGAGTCTGCTGTGCTACCCTTACACAATCCCGCTATGTCGTTGTCTGACGACCTTTATCATTATATTCATTTTCTCCTGCTTGTCAAGTGCCTTGTCAGATTTTTTTGTCTCTCCGAAAAAACGCCAGAGAATATCGTCCTTTCCGGCGCAGAACCGGTCTGCAAAATGAGGGAGGGAATCCCTTGTCATATGGGGGCGGTTTTGCTATAATGTAGGGAAAAAGATTCTTGTCGGCCGTTGGCAGACGGCTGGAACCGGTGGTATGAGGCTATCATGATAAGATACGACAAATGGCATATTTTGCCGGGAGACCCGGAGGGCGCTGCCGCCCTGGAGGAGGCCGGGATCCCCGCACTGGCAGCCCTGGTGCTCAGCGCCAGGGGCTGCAACACCCCGGAGGAGGCCCGGGGATTTCTCCGCAGAGATACCGGACTGCTCCACGACCCATTCCTGCTCCGGGACATGGACCGGGCGACGGCCCGGCTGACCAAGGCCCTGGCAAACAGCGAGCGGATCTGCGTCTACGGCGACTACGACGTGGACGGCATTACCGCCACCTGTCTGCTCACCTCCTTTCTCACCGGGCGGGGAGCCGATGTGCTCCCCTACATCCCCAACCGGCTCACCGAGGGCTATTCCCTCAATGACGCCGCCGTCCGGTCCCTGGCCCGGCAGGGGGTGAAGCTGATCGTCACGGTGGACTGCGGCATCACCAACGTGGAGGAGGTGGCTCTGGCCGCCTCTCTGGGAGTAGACGTGGTGGTGACCGACCACCATGAATGTAAGGAGCAGCTCCCGGCCGCCGTGGCGGTGGTAGACCCCCACCGGCCGGACTGCACCTATCCGGATGATTCTCTGGCAGGGGTCGGGGTGGCGTTGAAGCTGGCCCTGGCCATGACGCCCCCCGCCCGGCGGGAGGCAGTGCTGCTGGAGTACTGCGACCTGGCCGCCGTGGGCACGGTGGCGGACGTGATGCGTCTCCGGGGGGAGAACCGGGCCATCGTCTCCCTGGGCCTGGCCCAGCTGGGCGAGGGAGGCCGACCCGGTCTCACCGCCCTGCTCCGGGAGGCGGGGCAGGAGGGCCGCACCGTCACATCGGGGACCGTGAGCTTCACCCTGGCCCCCCGCATCAACGCCGCCGGGCGGATGGGCTGCCCGGAGCTGGCCGTCCGGCTGCTTTTGACCCGTTCTCCCCAGGAGGCGGAGCTCCACGCCCGGCAGCTCTGCGCCCTGAACCGGGACCGGCAGGCGGTGGAGTCAGAGATCTACGAGGAGTGCCTGGACCATTTGGCCCGGCACCCGGAGGCTGCCCGGGGGGCCATCGTCCTGGCCAGCCCCCGATGGCACCAGGGAGTGGCGGGCATCGTGGCCTCCCGGCTGTCCGAGCGATATAAAATGCCTGTGTTTATGATCTGTCTGGAGGACGGCCGGGGCAAGGGCTCCTGCCGCTCCTGGGGACAGTTTAACCTGTTCCACGCCCTGGAACAGTGCGAGGAGCTGCTGGAGGGCTTCGGCGGCCACGAGCTGGCGGCGGGCTTCACCATCCGGGAGGAGCATATTCCCGCCTTCCGGGACCGGATGTGCGCCCTGGCGACGGCGTGGTACGCCGCCAACCCCGGCGACGCCGCCCTGACAGCGGACGTGCTGCTGCCGGACGCCCGGCTGCTGACGCTGGAGCAGATCCAGTCTCTGGAGCTGCTGGAGCCTCACGGGGCGGGGAATCCCAGTCCCGTGTTCGTCCTGGAGCAGGCCACGGTGACGGGCCTGGCCCGGGTGGGCGGAGGACGGCATACCCGGCTCCAGCTCCGCAAGGGGGGCGTCCTGCTGGACGGCATCTTCTTCTCCGCCACCCCGGAGGACGCGCAGCTGGCGCTGGGCCGTCAGGTGGACGTGGCCTTCCACGCCCAGATCAACGAGTTCCGGGGCGTCCGCTCCGTCCAGCTCCAGATCACCGACTGCCGCCCCGCCCGGATGCTGCCGGAGGAGGCCCTCTACCGCCGTTATCGGGCGGGCTCGGCCCTGACCGTGGCGGAGCTGGAACGGCTCATCCCCGACCGGAGGGATTTTGTGGCCGTCTGGCGCTATCTCAGCCACAGCGGTCCCGGTCTGCAGGAGAACCCGGTGAAGCTCTCCCAGAACATTTCCCGCACCTCCGGTCGTCAGGAGGCCCTGGGCCGCACCATGGTCTGTCTGGAGGTCTTTCGGGAGCGGGGGCTCATCGACTTCCGGGGCAACCGGAACAGTATCACCGTCACCATCCGTAAGACCGACCAGAAGGTCGATCTGGAGGCCTCAGAAATTCTCATCCGCCTCCGCCGTAAACGGGCGGAGGGGTGAATCCTTTGGTTTCCCCGGCCCGTTCCTGACAAGAGCAGAGGCCGTTTGAAGGGAGGAGCAACTTATATGGACCCCATTCTGGAGAGCTATCAGGCGCTGGAGGAAAAGGTGCTGGCCTACAATCCCAATCTGGACTGCCAGCGGCTCCGGGACGCCTTTCACTATGCGGACAATCACCACTCCAAGCAGCTGCGCCGGGACGGGACGCCCTATATCACCCACCCCCTGGCGGTGGCGGACATCGTAGCCGATCTGAAGCTGGACACTGACTCTCTCATCGCCGCCCTGCTCCACGACTGCATCGAGGACACGGAGGCCACCCACGAGGAGATCGCCGCCCAGTTCGGCCCCGCCGTGGCCGACCTGGTGGAGGGAGTCACCAAGCTGACGAGGGTGCAGTATGTCTCCATGGAAGAGAAGCAGATGGAGAATCTGCGGAAAATGCTCCTGGCCATGAGCAAGGACATCCGGGTGGTGCTCATCAAGCTGTGTGACCGGCTGCACAATATGCGCACCATGCAGTACCAGTCCCCCAAGAAGCAGCGGGAGAAGTCCCTGGAGACGATGGAGATCTACGCCCCCATCGCCCACCGCCTCGGTATGCAGCGCATCAAGTGGGAGCTGGAGGACCTGTCCCTGAAATACCTGGACCCGGTGGGCTACCGGGAGATCGAGGAGGAGCTGGCCTCCCTCACCGCCCATCAGCAGGAATTTTTGAACAAGGTCCAGAACCAGATCAGGGAGCGGCTGGCCAAGGAGGGGGTAGAGTGCACCATCCACTCCCGTGTTTTTTTTATTTATTCGGTGTACAGGTAGATCTACAC
>JAJQHP010000034.1:2889-3839 GCA_021199695.1 Clostridiales bacterium | reverse complement strand
TCCGTCTCGGATGACGGAACCGTTACCGCGCGGGCGGAGGGAACGGCGCAGATCACCGCAAGCATCTCCGGTGGGGAGAGCGCCTCGCTGTCAGTGACGGTGCTCCCGCTGAATGAGGCGAAGAAAACCGTGTTTGTCCAGCCGGGGGATGTGCTGACCATCAGTGAGCTGGGGCTTCTTCCGGAGGGAACGGAGTGGACGGATTTCCAGTGGTCTTGCTCTGACGGGGAGGTGGCCGCCGTCTCAGAGGGCGAGATCACCATTTTGAGCGACGGAGAGGCGGAGATCTGGGGCAGGGGAGATGCTGCGAACCTTTCCTGCACAGTGACGACCTGCTTTGGCGGCAAGCTCATCGCCCACAGGGGACTGAACACCGAAGCGCCGGAGAACACTGTGCCCGCCTTCGAACTGGCAGGACAGGCAGGCGCCTGGGGGATAGAGACGGATATCGCCTCGACTGCTGACGGGGTATTGGTCTGTCTCCACGACAGCACCATAGACGCCATGACAGACGGAAGCGGCGAGGTGGGCGACTTTACCTACGAGGAATTGATGCAGTATCACATCGATGCAGGAAGCAACGTTGACCAGTATCCGGATCTGACCATCCCGACCTTCCAGGAATATCTGGAGATTTGCAGAGAATACGGCGCAGTCGCCGTGATTGAGCTGAAGACCCTGGCCTCTACAGCGGAAGTGAAGACGGTCTATGAGACGATCTGTGCCTGTGGGATGGAGGAGCAATGTATTGTCATCAGCTTCCAGTATTCCTATCTCCAGGCGCTGCGCAGTTACACAAGCGATATACCGGTTCAGCTGGTGGTCAATACCGCCAGCAGGACGAACATTGCGCAGGCGGCCATGCTTGAAAACAGCGGGATCGATTTCAAAACAGGGAGCAGGGCGCTCATCGCCTATGCCCACTCCCTCCATTGCACGACGAATGTGTG
>JAJQHP010000034.1:0-2879 GCA_021199695.1 Clostridiales bacterium | reverse complement strand
TGTGTGGACGGTAGACACCGCCTCGGCCCAGGAGACCTGGCGGGCAGCCGGGATCGATTTCATCACGGCGAACGCGGCGGATTGGTCTGACGAGACAGCGTCCGACGACGGAGACGAAAACGATCTAAATGCGGAAGAAGAGGACGAGGCGTTGGTCACGCTGTTGTTTGCCTCCGATTATCAGGCGGAGGACGGCTGGCCGGCGCCCTCGGAGACGCTGACATCCCTGCTGGAGGCTGTCTATGGAGACGGCTATGTGCTGGACAACGTCATCCTGTGCGGCGACTATACAAATCTGGAAAAGAAATACAACTATGAGACAAGCCCGGACGATTCGATCGTCGAGATCAAGTCGATCTTTTTGGAATTTGATCCGGGACTGGACACGGACGACATGATTTTTGTCCAGGGAAACCACGATGCCATGACAGAGGCACTGACGGAAACCGGGCTTTACGAATTTGACGATTACCTCGTCTATGTGATCGACACCCAGGATGCGTACCCCTGGAAGCAGGGAAGTCTCGGGCTCTCCGCCACCGTCGAGAACACAGCAGAAGCGCTGTCGGATTGTCTGGACGAGCTGATCGCGGCGGGAGAGACCAGACCGCTTATCATTGCCGGACACGTCCCGCTCCATTTCTCCGCCAGGACCAGCTCCCTTCATACCACAGGGGATAATCTGTACGCGTCCTATGTCTTCGACGTGGTCAATGAGGCCGGACAATACCTGGATATCATCTATCTGTTTGGACACAACCACTCCAAGGGGTGGGACAGCTATCTGGGCGGCAGCTGCGTTTACAGAGCCGTAGGAGATCCCATCCTGCTCCCCACTTTTTCGGAGGGCGCTGTGAATACGGACACGTTTTCCGTGGAGACGCTGAACTTCACCTATCTGAATGCGGGCTACCTGGGATATGTCAGCGACAGCGGTGCAGAGGACACGCTGACCTGCACAGTCTGCGAGATTTATGAGGACGAGATCGTCCTGACGCGTTATTCGGCGGACGGTGTGTATACACTCAGCGGAGCCGGAGGGGCGAACCCCTATGTGGACGACACGAGTCTGATCTCATCGGACTATTACGGTACAGAACTGGACAGCCCCCAGGTGATCATACGGAAATGACGACCTAACGTTGGCCCCGTGGTTCGAGCCCCAGAGCAGATGATCTGCCTGAAAAAACCCGATTGCAGTTTGATTTGCTGCAATCGGGTTTCTTTTTCCACAGACAAGCTGTCGGGGTCGATGGAGGTCAGGGCATTCCGTTTACCACGCACGTCGGCCGTTGTCCGGCGGCGACAGCGGCGACGTTTTCCCACATCCGGTGGTGCATCCGGCGGAAGCAGCCAGTGGTGACGCCTCCGATATGGGGGGAAAACAGAATACGGCCGGGGTTTTCGGCGGCGAAGCGGACCAGGGGATTGTCCCGGGTGACCGGCTCCGGGGTCAGGGTGTCCAGCCCGGCTCCCCGCAGATGGCCGGATGCCAGGGCCTGCACCAACGCCTGCTGGTCCACCAGGTCCCCCCGGGCAGTGTTGATGAGATAGGCCCCGGGCTTCATACGGCTCAGAGTTTCTCCATTCATCATCCCCACCGTCTCCGGCGTGACCGCAGAGTGGAGGCTGACGATGTCGCACCGGGCCAGCAGCTCGTCCAGGGGGCAGTATTCCACATGGTACTGCGCCTCCGTCTCCCCGCTCTTCCGGTGGGGACTGTAATACAGGCACTGCGCGCCAAAGGCCCGGAGCAGCAGCGCCGTCTGCCGTGCGATGTTGCCGAAGCCGATCAGGCCCACGGTGCAGTCCCGCAGCTCGGTGATGCCGCTGACCATTTTCGCCTCCTTCAAATCGATCTGCCTGCCGTCCAGGACCGCCTGATGGCCCTCCTCCACAAAGCGGAGCAGGCCCAGCATGAGCATCAGCGCCTGTTCCGCCACAGCCTGGGCATTGGCGCCCTGATTGTTGCAGACATAGATGCCCCGGCCCCGGGCCGCCTCCCTGTCGATACGGTCGTAGGCCGCGCCCTCGGAGTGGATCAGTCGTAGGTTGGGCATTTGAGCGATCAGGTTTGCGTCCACCGTGGCGATGGCGTCCGCCAAAATGACCTCCGCATCTCCGGCGGCCTCCAGCAGCGCTGCGTCAGAAGTACCAACGGGGCAATAGACCAGCTCGCTCTGACGGGCGATCCCATCCTCCGGCATAAATTTTTCATAGCGTGACCGACTGGCGATGATCAATATTTTCATAATGTGTGGCTCCTTTGATCGCTTGGCAGATAAATAACGGGGTTGTGTTATTTATTATAAAGCAAGGTCACGCACATTTCCACCCCTTTCATGGGAAAACCCCTGGGCGGGAAGCGAAACAACGAAAGCGAGCCTCCCACGGAGGCTCGTTCCCTATTCCCGGCATTGCTTTGCGGGGATGTAATGCGTTGAGCCTGGAGACAGCGCACCACTACTGTCTCCAGGCTCGTTTTCTGTCCAGCGCCCGATCTCGCTCAGGGAAGCAGCTTTGAAAGAGACGATGGAGTTCTATCTACCGGTTCTCAGGGGAAAGAACCGGTAAGGGGAGGGTTTAGTTGGCCGCCTTGCTCTTTTTGCGCCAGCGGATGAGGACGATGCCCTCCACCAGGACCAGCGCTACGGCGACGGCGATGTCGATGGTCAGGAACAGGGAGGTCATGTTGTCCAGACCGGAGGTCTCCTCTGCCAGGGTGTAGTTGCCGCTGTTGACCACGGTGTAGCAGATGTTCTTGCACGCCTGCCGCATGGCGGTGACCAGAGAGGCGGAGGTGTTGGTGATCTGGTTGGACTCGTAGGAGAAGAAGCCCAGCATGGCGTCGTTGCCGTTGCGGACGGCGTCATCCGTGT
>JAJQHP010000176.1 GCA_021199695.1 Clostridiales bacterium | reverse complement strand
GTATGCCAATCCCCTGTCCCGGCAATACCGGGGTGGGGGATTTCGCACGGAAGAGGGCGACCCCAACAGCGTACAGCCATACATCCCGCCGGGAGACGATGCACCCCCATCGTCTCCCGGCGGTTTTTATTTTGACCAGGCCAACAATGTGTAAATCAGGCGTCCGGAGAAACCGGTGCAAACGGCGGAAACAGAGGCGCGTTTGCGCCCATTTTTCGCCGTTTGCGCCCCAAAACCTGCCGTTTGCGCCGGGGAGAGAGACCGGTTTCGCCGGGAGAGCGCCGTTTGAGGCTGTTTTGTTGAGGAGTTTTGAACAGAATGTTACCATATCCATACCTGAAACGCACCTGAAAGGGAGACGTCAGCAAACTGACACGGAAGGGAGGGCAGAATGAAAGCAAAGCCTGCAAGCGACCTTTATCTGAAAGGAGAGAACGAACCATGAAAAACAACCGACGCGCCGTACCGGGCATCACGATCATCGCCGTCCTGCTGGTGGTGATTCTGCTGATGAACGACCTGCTCAGCAGCTTCGGCGACACCCTCTCCAGCTATCTGGGCGGCGGCACCACCGTCACCAGTACCGACGACTCCACCGCCGTCCTCACCGACGACGAGGCCCTGGCCGAGGGCCGGGAGATGGTCACCGAGCTGGAGGGAGAGGGCGCAGTCCTGCTCCGCAACGAGAACAACACCCTGCCGCTGGAAAAGGGCGCCAAGGTGACCATCCTGGGCGCCATGTCCTATAACTACATCAACGGCGGCGCCGGCTCTGCCGGCGGCAAGTACGACGAGTACACCTACACCATGTACGAAGCCTTCACCGGCACCAAGGACGACGGCTCCGACAGCGTCAGCACCGAGCTGTACCTGGACGTGAACGAGAAGGCCTGGGAGTGGCTGGAGCAGGCGGTAGGCGGTGGCCGCAACATGGACACCACCGAGGACTACTACGGTCACACCGGCACCGGCGAGCTGGCCACTCCCGCCCTTGGCACCTCGGAGTACACCTATGAGACCTATGAAAACGGTGTCAAGGTGACCAAGACGGTCACGAAGTACGTCGGCGGCGCCAGCTACCTGGCCTACTCCGAGGAGGAGAACTGGGAAGGGCTGACCCAGGACGACGAGCGTTACCTGTATGACGACGTGTACGAAAACCACGTCATTGAAAACGACAAGGTCTACTATGTGGTCGTGGACGACAACGGCGACCCGGTTCAGGATGCAGACGGCAACTACCAGCTCACCACGGAGGAGACCTCCATGCGGCTGGACGTGAGCTGCCCCATCCTGAAGGAAGTGGACTACGACAACGAGATTTGGGCCTATCTGGTGGACCAGCTCTCCCTGGATGAGGACATCACCGCCGCCAGCAGCATGGGCTGGCAGACCCCGGCCATCGAGTCTGTGAACAAGGAGCAGACCAGCGTGGTGGACGGCCCCGGCGAGGCGGGCAACGGCAACAACTCCTATGGCACCAGCACCTGGTTCACCTCTGCTGTGGTCAACGCCTCCACCTGGAACCCCAACCTGCTGTACAAGATGGGCGTCGTCTACGCTCACCAGTCCATCAAGAACGGCCTGAGCGGCGCATACGCCCCCGCCATGAACACCCACCGCACCCCCTTCGGCGGACGTAACTTCGAGTACTTCTCCGAGGACGGCTTCCTGGGCGGCACCATCGGCGCAGCCGAGGTCTCCGGCATCCAGAGCCAGGGCATCTCCGTGTTCATCAAGCACATGGCCCTGAACGACAACGACACCAACCGTGACGGCGCCATCACCTGGTTCTCCGAGCAGGCGGCCCGTGAGATCTACCTGAAGGATTATGAGATCTCCGTCAAGTACAGCTATGTGTACGACGAGGAGACGGACACCGGCAGCTTCGTCTACGGCGAGGGCGCGCTGGGCATCATGGGCTCCCTGAACCGGGACGGCATCTCCATGTTCCATCAGGGCCTGTACAAGAACATTCTGAGAGGCGAGTGGGGCTTCAACGGTATGGTCATCACCGACGGCGTCGGCCCCTACGCCTGGGTCATGTCTCCCGGCGCGGGCCTGTTCGGCGGCGTGGAGGGCCAGCTGGGCGGCAGCGCAGTCTCCGCCTACTATGAGTATGAGGGCAACTCCACCGCCACCAACTACGGCCGGTATCTGCTCCGCCAGGCGGCAAAGCATATGCTCTATCAGTACTGCCATACCGGCGGCACCAGCGCCAGCAGCGTCACCGTCACCAAGGACGAGAGCTGGAAGAACTTCTGGATCGCTGGCAACGTGATCCTGGGGGCCGGAATCCTGGTCACCGCCATCGCCTGCTTCGTCCTGCCCGCAGTGAACAAAAAGAAGTATGCCACCGTCTCCGGTGAGGCCGTGGCCGCCGGAGGAGATACCATCGTCATCCCGGAGAAGGAGCCGAGCGCCATCAGCAAGGCTCTGGACAAGGTGTTCCACTTCACCGAGCGGGGCTCCACCATGAGCGGCGAGATCTGGGCCGGTCTGGGCGCGTTCTTCATCTCGGTGTGCGCCCTGATCATGAACACTCAAATCATCGGCACGGCCTACGGCAACTATGCCGGCTCCTACCTGGCCGTCACCCTCATCGCATTTGCAGGCACCGTCCTCCTGGGCGCGCTGTGCAACCTGCCTCTGGTGCAGAGCGCCAGCATGGGCCTGAGCACCATCCTCATCTCCATGATCGGGGTGGACACCGGCCTGACCTACGCCAACCTGATGCTGGTGACCTTCGTGGCCGCTGTCGTCTACCTGATCGTGGTGGTCACGCCCGCCCGGAAGGTCCTGGTGGACGCCATCCCCGACGGCGTGAAGAAGGCGCTGCCCGTTGCCATGGGCCTGTACATCGTGATCACCGGCCTCCAGAACGCGGGCATCATCAGCGAGGGGACTCTGGTCTCCGCCTCCAGCCTGACCACGCTGAACAACTTCTATTTCTGGCTGATGATCGGAGCCACCGTCGTCTACCTGCTCTTCAAGGCATTCAAGGTGAAGCGCTCCGCCACCAAGACCTTCGGCATCCTCATCGCCTGTATGTGGGTCGGCCTGGTGCTGCTGCTCAACGACTTTCAGCTGACGCCCAGGGGCATTGCCCGAAAGGCGGGGGAGTGCGCCCTGTTCTGGCTGCTGAGCGTTGTGTACTGCACGGCTTATTATATGCTCATTGGCGGCGCCCTGATGGATCGCACCATGATGGCGGTGCTGCTGGCGGTGTATGCGCTCTTTGTCAGCCGATATAAGCCGGTGACCCGTATCGTGCGCTGCTTTGTCTACTTCTCCAGCACTCTGCTCATGATCCCCGTGTCCGAGCCCATCGGAGAGCTGATCAAAGATAACATCAACGCAGAGTACACCTGGGCGGAGCACCTGACCTCTGTGGTGATGATCCTTGCCACGGCGCTGGTGGTGCTGTTTCTGCGGCGGTATTCCACGGAAAAACTGACCTTTATCCCCAGATACACCGTCTGGCTGGTGGTGGTGAGCGCTTCCCTCAGCGGGATTCTGGTGATGCTGTCCGATGCCCTGGAGATCGGGCGGGCGTTTAAGGTGCCCACCATGGCCAGCCTCTGGATCATCGAGCTGATGAGCTACTATATGTTCTACATCGTCAACCAGGAGTACGAGCGAAACCTGGAGCTGGTGGCCATCGGCCACAAGGAGGAGCTGGAGGAGGAACTGCTCCAGTTCTCCCGGGACAACTATGAGGAGATGCACCAGATCCGCCACGAGATCAAAAACCACCTGGCCTATCTCCAGGTGCTGGCGGAGCAGGGTGAATATGAGAAGCTGAAGGACTACCTGCACACCGTCTCCGGGGAGACGGAGGAGCTGTTCCGGTTTGTGG
>JAJQHP010000167.1:1080-14195 GCA_021199695.1 Clostridiales bacterium | reverse complement strand
GATCAGGCAGTGGTGCTATTGGCTACCGCTCCCAAATCAAACAGTGTTTACAAGGGAATTTCCGCCGCCATGTCCGACGTGGCGGCGGGCAAGACGGGAGATTATCCCCGCCATCTGCAAAACGTACACGCCGACAGCGCGGGCATGGAGCGGGAGCAGGGCTATCTCTACCCCCACGACTACCCGAACCATTGGGTGAAGCAGCAGTACCTCCCGGACGCCCTTGTGGGCCGGAACTATTATGAGTTCGGAGAGAACAAGCAGGAGCAGGCCGCCCGGGCCTATTGGGAGCGGGTCAAAAGGGATTGACAACCACCATTCAACATGATAACGTGTTAGCGTAACAGAGCGCGAGACAGGAGGCCAGCATGGACGTTCAGGTCAACGACATCCTCCAGATGAAAAAGCCCCACCCCTGCGGCGGCAGGGAGTGGGACGTGCTGCGCATTGGCATGGACTTCCGCCTCCGGTGCCGCACCTGCGGCCGGGAGATGATGATCCCCCGGAGCAAGGCGGAGCGTTCCATCAAAAAAATCATCCGGGAAGGCAGTGACACGCCATGAAGGAATTTTGGTCCGGCAGGATACAGAGCATCACCCCCTATACCCCCGGGGAACAACCCCGGGAGCGGAAATTCATCAAGCTGAACACCAACGAGAATCCCTATCCCCCTTCTCCCAAAGCGCTGGAGGCCATCCGACAGGGAGTGGGGGAGGCCCTTCGTCTCTATCCGGACCCGGCGGGCACCGAGCTGGTGCAGGCGCTGGCGGAGGTCTACGGCCTGGAGGAGGAGCAGATTTTCGTGGGCAACGGCTCTGACGAGGTGCTCTCCTTCGCCTTTCAGGCATTCTTCGATCAGGGGAGCGAGATCGTGTTCCCCGACATCACCTATTCCTTTTATCCCGTCTATGCCAATCTGTTCGGCATCCGCTGCCGGACGGTGCCGTTGAGGGACGATTTCACCATCCCGGTGGAGCCTTTCCTGGGAAATAACGACGGTGTGGTCATCGCCAACCCCAACGCCCCCACCGGCATAGAGCTGGGGACGGACGGCATCCGCCGCATTCTGGAGGGCAATCCGGAACAGGTGGTCATCGTGGACGAGGCCTATGTGGACTTTGGCGGCGAGTCGGTGGTGCCGCTCATCCGGGAGTATCCCAACCTGTTGGTGGTGCAGACCGCCTCCAAATCCCGCTCTCTGGCGGGGCTCCGGGTGGGCTTTGCTTTCGGGAATCCCAACCTGATCGCCGGGCTGAACTGCGTGAAAAACTCGGTCAACTCCTATACGCTGGACCGTCTGGCCATCGCCGGGGCCGCTGCCGCCGTCCGGGATGTGGATTACTTCAACGCCCGGCGCTGCCAGGTCATGGCGACCAGAGAGCGGACGGTGGAGCAGCTGAAGGAGTTGGGCTTTACCGTTCTGCCCTCCAAAACCAATTTTATCTTTGTGTCCCACCCCGCCGTCAGTGGACGGGAGCTGTTCTTCGGTCTGCGGCGGGAGGGCATCCTGGTCCGCTGGTTCGATCAGCCCCGTATTTCCGACTTTCTCCGTATCACCATCGGCACGGATGGGGACATGGACGCCCTGGCGGCCGCTCTGGCCCGGCTGACGGGCGCCGATGGCCCGTCTGTCTGACAGCAAAGACGGTCAAATAGACTGAAAAATGCCGGGAATGGCTTCTGGAAACGTTTGCTTTTCCTCTTGCGTACTCTGTTTCCTTATGATATACTAAAGTCCTGATAATTCATTTTGGTAACGTTATTTTAAGGTTGCCAGTTTGGAGATGGTTACTTTGGTTCGGATCAAGGACATTGCAGAGCGGGCTGGTGTGAGCACCACCACGGTCTCCAACGTCATCCACCAAAAGGAGGGCAAGGTCTCTCCCACCGTGGCGGAGAAGATTCGCAAGCTGATTGAGGAAATGGGCTATATCCCCAGCCTGAGCGCACAGATGCTGGCCCGGGACAGCTCTCATATTATAGGCGTTGTCATGGGCTATTCTCCTCAGGACGCCCTTCAGTCCCGAAGCGGTCTGTTGGCGGCTGGCCTGATCGGTTATCTGGAAGAAGCGATCCACAGCGAGGGCTACTATATGATGCTCTTCACTCGCCGCAGTGTAGAGGAGATCCTGCAGGAGAGTCGGGCATGGAATTTTGACGGGCTGATCGCCTTCAATCTGACCCAGCAGGAGATCGAATCGCTCCACGCCTCTTATGAAAAGCCTCTGGTGCTTATCGATTCCAGTCTGGAGCGGAGCGTTCCCAATGTCTGTCAGGTCAGCTCGGATGAGGCGGGCGGCGGCTATCAGATCGGTCAATATCTGCTCTCTCAGGGACATCGGCACATCCTGTTCATCACTGCCGGCGACCAGGAGAGCGACCGGCTGCGCTGGCTGGGCTTCCGCCAGGCCATGGAGGATGCCAACGTTGCCGATGCAGACGCCATGCGACTGACGGTGTCCGGCGACCGGGCGGAACGGCTGGCCCAATACGAGGAGAAGCTGCCCCTCCTGCGGCAGCAGACCGCCCTCTGCTTCAGCTCGGATTTCCATGCGGTGGAGGCGATCAACTGGCTCCGTGCGGCGGGATTGGAGACGCCGGAGAAGATTTCTGTGACCGGCTTCGATGATATGGTCTATGCCAAGACCGCGTGGCCTCCCCTGACCACAGTACGTCAGAGCCTGGACGAAAAGGCCCAGGCGGCGGTCCGGGCGCTGGCGGATATGATCTCTGGGGACGAGCCGGAGGGCAATGATGTAAAAACCGCTGTCTGTGTGGTGGAGCGGGACTCCGTTCGCAAGCTTTGACCCCGTAGAGAAGGAAAATCAGCATGAAACTGGGAACACACGCCCTGAGAGCAGGGAAGGACTTCGGCAGGAGGCGGCCACTGGCCTGCTTCTGTCTGTCCTTCGCCGCCGGGGTGTGTCTTTCCGTCTATGCCCTGGTGGGGTGGCAAATGCTCCTGCTGGGGGCGCTGTGCCTGCTGTGCGGCCTGGCCTGCTGTGTCAACCGGCGGTTCCTGGCAGGGGCCTGTCTGCTGGCGGCCACGGCGGGCTTCTGGCTGTTCTGGTGCAGGTTTTATCAGGTGACCGACCTGGAGAACAACTGGGTGGGGCAGACGGCCTCCGTGACCGTAGAGGCTGCTGACTATTCCGCACAGAGCCAATACGGCTGGTATGTGGAGGGCACCGTGACTGACGGAGACGGCCCGGTGGGGACGAAGGTTTTGCTCTGGCTGGACGAGTCGGGGGAGGACATCCGCCCCGGGGACACGGTGACGGCAGAGGTCCGCTTCCAGACCGCCCGGGAGGAGGACGGCGTCTGGGCGCTGTCCGACTACGCCGACGGTATCTGGCTGACCGGGTCGGCATCGTGTGTTGCCGTCGTCCATGTGGAGCAGACGCCGATGCCCCTGCTGCCGAGGGTGTGGGCCAGGAGTCTGCGGGACTCCCTGGAATCTCTGTTCTCCGAGGAGAGCGCAGGCTTCCTCCTGGCCCTGACCACAGGACAGAAGGACGGGCTGACGGATGAGCTGAACGATGCCCTGACCCGGACGGGACTGCGGCATATCGTGGCGGCCTCCGGCCTCCATGTGACCCTGCTGACCTCCGCCCTGTTCTTCGTGCTGCCCGGAAGCAGAAAGGGAAAGGGGCTGATCCTGCTCCCTGCTCTGGCGATTTTTGGTGCAGTGACGGGATTCACGCCCTCGGTCTGCCGGGCAATCGTCATGCAGACCATTCTGCTCCTGGCCCCGGTGCTGGAGCGGCAGGAGGACCCGTTGACCTCCCTCTCCCTGGCTCTGGCGCTGATGCTGGCGGTCAACCCCTATGCGGTCGCCTCGGTGGGCCTGCAGCTCTCCTTTGCCGCCATGCTGGGGATTCTGGTGGTCTGTCCTCATATTCGGGTAGGGAAGGGCAACAGGGCACTGAGATACATTCAGAGGGGCCTTGCCCTGACTGCCGGGGCGAACTGCTTTACCATCCCTTTGGTACTGTACTACTTCCGGGAGCTATCCCTTTTGACGCCGCTGTCGAATCTTGCCATATCCTGGCTGCTGCCCGTTCTGCTGCCTCTGGGCATGGCCTGCGGCGTCCTGGGAATGTTCTGCCCGGAGATCGCAATGCTCCTGGCCCTCCCGACAGAGTGGCTGACGCAGCTTGCCGTCCGGCTGATCGAAGCGCTGGTGAATATTCCCAACGGTCTTCTGACCGCAGAGCATCCCATCTGTCTGGCCTGGGTGTTTCTGTGTTATTTGGTGGGTATACTGGCTTTGAGCGGGCGGTGCGGCCGAAGAACAGGATATGCCTCTCTGGCTCTGCTCCTGGGCACTCTGGCGGTCTGCGTCCGTCTGACCGATCTGCCTGGGGCAGGGACCCTCACCGTCGATCTGTTGGATGTGGGACAAGGGCAGTGTATCCTGGTGAGCGGCGGGGAATTGACCGCCGTCATCGACTGCGGCAGTCTCACCGACGACGCCGGGGCGGTGCTGACCGACGCCCTGGCCCGGCGGGGGCTGGACGGGGTAGATATACTCATTTTGACCCACTATGACGCAGACCATACCAACGGCGTCCTCGCCCTGTGTCAGGAGGGATATGTGGAGCGAATCCTGGTCCCGGAGCCGGACACGGACCCGGAGGCGGCGGAACCGCTGCTCCGGTCAGCAGAGGAGGCCGGGACGGAGGTGGACATCTTATCTGAGGAGACGGAACTGTCCGCCGGGGCGTTGACCCTCTCTGTCCTGCCGGTCAGCGGCGGCGACTATGACGGCCTGTGTACCTGGGTCAGCTACGGCTCCTTTGACCTGCTGGTCACTGGGGACGCAGGCTTTGCGGCGGAGGAGATGCTGCTGGACACCTACGACCTGCCCCGGATGGAGGTGCTGGTGGCGGGGCATCACGGCTCCGCCTACGCTACAGGAGAGGCCCTGCTGGAGGCGCTGTCGCCCCAGACAGTGCTGTTTTCCGTGGGAGAGAACAGCTATGGGCATCCCACCCCGGAGGCCATCGCCCGATGTCAGGAGGCAGGAGCGGCACTCTACGGAACGTCGGAGCAGGGCACTGTGACGGTGGTTGTGACGGAGGTTGCTTCGAATCCGTAATTTTTAACATTTTGTGACGAAAAGGATTTTTCTGTTTGGAACACTGGACGAAGATGGGGGTTTGTGCTAAACTATTCTGTACTGATTGTTTCCAAAGAGACAGAGGGCGGATAGAATAGGGAAGGATGTGGAATGTCATGGGCAATCCTGTGGTACTGCTCACAACACTCAACGAAAATTATCTTCCTCAACTACAGGTGCTTTTGACCTCTATCCTGATCAACAACCCCGGAGAGCGGTTCCAGCTCTATTTGATTCACCGTTCCTTCTCGACGCAACGGCTGGAGGAGCTGGAGGCCCAGTGCGATCGGTGGGGCGTCGAGCTGTTCCCTGTGCAGGTGGATGAGGCTGCCTTTGCCTCCGCACCCGTGACCCGGCAGTATCCCCAGGAGATGTATTACCGTCTCCTGGCGTCCCAGCTGTTGCCGGAGACCTTGGACCGCATCCTCTACCTCGACCCGGATATTCTGGTCATCAACCCCATTCGTCCGCTGTGGGACCTGGACATGGAGGGCAATCTGTTTGCCGCCGCCGCCCATACGGGCAAGACTGAAATTGCTAACGATGTCAACCGTATCCGGCTTCAGATGGAGAACGAGTATTACAACTCCGGCGTGCTGCTCATCGATCTGGCCCGGGGCAGGGAGGAGATCGACCCGGAGCAGATCTTCCGGTATGCCGAGGAGCATCCCAAAGGGCTGATCCTGCCTGACCAGGACATTTTGAATGTGCTGTTCGGGGAGCGTATCATGCCTCTGGACGACTATATCTGGAATTATGACGCCCGGAAATACAGCAATTATCAGTTCCGCAGCGCCGGAGAGGCGGATATGAACTGGGTCATGGAGCATACGGCCATTCTCCATTTCTGCGGCAAGGCCAAGCCGTGGAAACCGATGTATGGACACCGCTTCGGCATCCTATACAAGCACTATCAGCGATTGACGGAGCGGTTTTTTGTTTCGGCCCCGGATGTGAAAAAGGAAGTAGACGCATGAGACACATTCCCAATATTTTATCTGCATTCCGTATCGTGCTCATCCCCTTCTTCGTCTGGCAGATGCTGGCGGGGAATACGTTTAATGCCGGACTGATCCTCATCGCCTCCGGCCTGACGGATACTCTGGACGGCAATCTGGCCCGGAAATTTGGTTGGATCTCCGATCTGGGAAAGGTGCTGGACCCGGTGGCGGACAAGCTGACCCAGACGGCGGTCTCGATTTGCCTGATGATCCGGTTTCCCTCCCTGTGGTTCTTCTTTGCGGCCCTCATCATCAAGGACCTGATCATGCTGGTGCTGGGAGGCTATCTCACCAGGGGGGGCGTGCATCTGAAGGGCTCCCGGTGGTTCGGCAAGGTGGCCACGGTGGTATTTTATGCGGTAATGATCCTGATCGTCCTGTTTCCGGACATCCCCGGCTGGTGTACCACGCTGATGCTGGTGCTCGCCGCCGTCTGCGCTGTGATCGCCGGTCTGCTGTATATCCCGGATTACCTCCGGTATAAAAGAGAACGGGACGAGAGGCGCATGGGGGAATCCAACACGCCATCTGAATAAGAGCAAAAAGACTCCGGACAGCCTTTTGTCCGGAGTCTTTTGACGGATCAGCACTTTCACGATTTTGGAACAGCTTCCGTGGCTGCCGTTGGAATCGTATCGAAAAATCTCTCATCGCGCGGCGAACACCCAGAATTTCTCAGCGTACTGCCTTCGCTGTCGGGCAAACTATCCGGGTGAAAGGAGGCGAGCCGGGATGAATTGCTCGAAATTTCTCAGTGGAGTAGGCGTGGGAGTCGCTGTGGGCGCTGCCCTTGCCATGTCTGTATCTCCCAAACCCCGCTGCATCAAGAGGACCCCCGCCGGAAAGGCGATCAAGGCCGTGGCCGAGGTCGCGGACCACGTTGCCGACGCTATGGGTCTGTAACTCAAAAGGACAGATTATCTGTCAAGGGGTGGGGCGGAGAGAAAGAGCCTCATGAATCATGAATATAGTACAGAGGGAGCCAGGGGAAACCCTGGCTTCCTCTGTGAGACTGTCAAAAAACCGTCTAAGACTTCCGAAACAGAGCAGCGGGGGAGCGGAGGAGGGGGCAAAAAGCCCCCTTCGCGTGCAATAAGAAACGATTTTTAGAACTTTTTAAAGTTCAAAAATCGTACTCAGCGTGTCAAAAAGGATTTTTTGACACGCTGACAGAGGGAGCCGGGGGAAACCCTGGCTTCCTCTGTTTAGGAAGGGCGGAGGTCAAATGCCTGAACGCGCGGATGTGAACCATGGGAGCCTGTATGACCCGAAGCGGAAGGAGGGGCGGCCAACAGGACTGCACCCGGTTGACGACCGACAACTTTTTGAAAGAAAATGAAAAGAAAACGTAAAATCCATTGACGGAGAATGTAAAAAGATGTAAAATAACTGTGTACAAAGGTGCTCTTGAGAACGAACTCAAACCATGGCTCGTTGGAAAGAGCGCCTTCCTTATTCCAGGCAGACGCCGCAGATCCCTGCGGTACTTGAAAGGAGGCTCTGTGTCCCGGCCCCGTAAGCTGTTCCGCACTACAACAAGTATCAGCTCTAAGGAGGAATTTCATTGAAGAAAAAGATGGGTAAACGGCTCCTCTCGCTGCTGCTGGCGCTGATGATGTGTCTTTCCACATTGTCCCTGACCGCATTGGCAGCGGAGATCGACACCGATGACGGCACCGCCGTCGTCGAGGAAGTAACCGACGAGGCCGAGGAGGCCGCTGAGGAAACCGCCGACGAGGCCGAAGAGGCTGCCGAGGAAACGACCGACGAGGCCGAAGAGGCTGCCGAGGAAGTGACCGACGAGGTCGAAGAGGCTGCCGAGGAGGCGACCGACGAGGTCGAAGAGGCTGCCGAGGAGGCGACCGACGAGGTCGAAGAGGCCGCCGAGGAAGCGATCGACGAGGCCGAAGAGGCAGCTGATGAAACCGAGGAGGAGACCACCTCCACTACTGAGACAGGCCAGTTTGTCATCATGTCCACTACCGACGTGCATGGCAAGATCTGGGACACCAACCTGCTCAACGACACCAGCGTAAACAACAGTCTGCTCAACGTCTCCACCGCCGTCACCGAGTATCGGGAGACCTACGGTGAGGAGAACGTCATTCTGCTGGACGCAGGCGACCTGTACCAGGGCACTCCTGTCTCCACCTATCAGATCTCTGTGTACACCCAGTACATCAACAGGGCCACGGAGAGCATCGAGTCCATGTACATGATCAACCCCACCGCCATGTCCATGGTCTACATCGGGTATGACGCGCTCATCCTGGGCAACCACGAGTTCAACTACTCCTGGAACACCATGAGCGACATCTACGACTACCTGGAGAGCAACGGGGTGCCCATCATCGTGGCCAACCTCTATTATGAGTCCACCGGTGAGCGGGTGTTCCAGCCCTATCTGCTCAAGACCGTCGAGGTGGGCGGCCAGGAGGTCACCATCGGCATCATCGGCCTGGAGAACACCGACTGCACCCGTTGGGATGTAGAGGACAACTATCCCGGCATGATCTTCTCCGCTCCCGACAACCCGAGCCTCGACCTGGCCGTTGAGGTGCAGAGCGTGCAGGACGAGTGGGCAGCGGCCGGCATCGACCCTGACTTCGTCATCGTCTGCTACCACGGCGCACTGGGCGACGGCGGCGACACCGTGACCTATGCCGAGACCACCGAGAACCAGGTGCTCCACATCATCCAGAACACCACCGGCATCGACATGGTCATCTCCGGCCACGACCACTCCACCTCCTACTCCAACAACAGCTATCAGAACGCTGACGGAGAGGACGTGCTGGTGGTCAATGGCGGCGGCACCACCCTGACCGCCTCTGTCTGGAACGTCACCGTGGACACCGTCACCGGCGAGACCTCCGTCTCCGTGGACGAGACCACCGCTCTGGATGTCTCCGACGACGAGACCGAGGAGACCGCTGAGGCTGAGGAGACCGCCGACGAGGCCGAGGCCGAGACCGAGACCACCGTCACCATCGAGAAGGCCTCCAGCGAGAACCTGACCCTGAGCAACTATGCCAAGGACGAGACGCTGAAGGCCATGGTGGAGCCCTACGCTGTGGGCGCAGAGGAGTATGTCAACACTTCCGTGGGTATGCTGCTCAACTGGGACGGCCTCTCCAACACCAACAACCGCTACTATCTGGAGCAGACGGACACGGTGGATCTGATCAACCGGGCCCAGATCGCCGAGGGCAGCGACGGGCTGAACGCCAAGTATAGCTCTGTGGATGCGCTCAACGAGAAGCTCCAGGAGATGTACGGCTCTGATACCACCAAGCAGTTCACCGAGGACGACCTGGTCAACGGCGAGCTGGTGGTGGATTTGTCCAGCACCTCCATCGTCACCACCTCCTCTCCCTCTGCCGGGGACAGCGAGCTGAGCATGAAGGACATCTACGGCTTCTACAAGTACGACAACTCCCTGTATCTCCTGGCCCTTACCGGCTCCGAGATCAAGGATCTGCTGGAGTACAACGCCTCTGAGCGTATCACCGTCTCCTTCAAGAACGGCGAGGCCGTGATCTCCGATACCGGCGATTACAACGCCAACTACACCTTCCCCGTCTTCTACGGCCTGAACTATACCATCGACATGGCGCAGGAGGAGGGCAGCCGGGTCATCATCGAGGGCTTCTCCAACGGGAAGGAGTTCAGCGAGGACGGCCTGTACATCGTCGCCATCAACAACTATCATCTGGGCAACAGCTACAACGACTGCCTGGGCCAGTACAGCACCTCCGACGCCATCTGGTCCCAGACCGATGACCTGGGCGGCGGCTATGTCCAGGATCTGATCGCTGAATATGTCACCGAGATGACCGATACCTACGGCGGCGTCTATGGCACCGACGAGGCGGACAAGAACGGCGAGAGCTCCTGCACCTGGTCTATCACCTACACCGGTGAGATCCCCACCGAGTCCACCGTCTCCGACAGCACCACCTATGTGGGCACCCTGACCACCACCCTGTCTGACGGCGATCAGGTCATGATCTACAACCTGGCCAGCGACGTGGCAGTCAGCAGCAACTACTACAGCGAGAGCACGCCTACCCTGGCCGGAGTCTCCGGCACGGTGGTTGACTCTAACGTCTATGTGGAGGACGGCGCCGCTGTCTTCACCGTGGGCGTCACCGAGGAGGGTTATTACACCTTCCTGACCGATGACGGCTATCTCACCTCCAACGCCACCGGCAGCGGCCTGGGCTACACCGATGAGGCCACCGAGTACAGCCTGTGGACGCTGGTGCAGGTTTCTGAGGGCGTCTACTCCGTCAAGAACGTCAACGCTCTCTATGGCGGCTACAGCGCTCAGTATCTGGAGTACTACTACGGCAAGTTCACCACCTACGGTGGCGGCTCCTCCGGCGGCACCGCCTTTGAGGTCAGCTTCTACACCGTCCAGACCTCCGGCGTGTCCGTTGACCCGACCGACCTGGCCGACGGCGACAACCTGCTGATTTACTATCCCAACGGCGGCACCGTTCTGGGAACCTACAGCGGCAGCAAGTTCCCCGCAATAAACGCTACCCTGGTTGCCACTGAGAGCGGCGGCAGCGTGGTCGTCCCCGAGGACGGCGCACAGGTCTTCACTGTGGGCATCACAGAGGACGGTTACTACACCTTCTCCACCAGTGAGGGGTATCTGTACACCACCGCCAAGAACACCGTCGGACTCACAGAGGACTTCAGCGACTACTGCTGCTGGACGATCTCCACAGCCTCTGATGGCACCAACGACGGCTATAACGTGGAGAACGTGGGCGTGCCCGGCGTGTATCTGGAGTATTACTACGGATTCACCACCTATACCTCCAACTATGCCAGCACCAGCAGCGCTTACATCTTCAACTTCTACAAGGTGGGCGCAGTCGCCTCCTCCGGCGAGGAGGAGACCCTGGAGGGCTACACCCTGAAGATCTTCGAGACCACCGACGTTCACGGCTACCTGGTGGACACCTCCTCCGGAGACAGCTCTACCTATCAGTACCGCCTGGCCTACATCGCCGACAAGGTGAACGACGCCCGTGACATCTATGATGTGGACGACGTGCTCCTGCTGGACACCGGCGACATCTACCAGGGCAACGTGATCTCCAACCTCCAGGACGGCCAGCCCATGACCGCCGCCTATGACCTGATGGGTTATGACGTGGTCTCCATCGGCAACCATGAGTTCGACTGGGGCTATGAGGTGGTCATCGACGAGGACGGCACCATGAGCTCCTACTCCGTGGGCGACTACGAGGGCGACAGCGAGATCCCGGTCATCGCCTCCAACCTCTATCTGAACGATGAGAAGATCACCTTCGCCGACGACTACATTATCCTGGAGAAGTCGGCAGTGGACGAGGACGGCAACGTCATCACCGTCAAGCTCGGCATCATCGGCTGGGTCGCCAGCTATGCCACCGACATCATGTACGCTCAGTTCACCGGACGGGGCTTCACCGTGGATCTGGACTATGACGCTCTGGAGGCTCTGGCCGTCAAGCTGGAGACCGAGGAGGGCTGCAACGCCACCATCCTTCTGGCCCATGCCGACGCCGCCGGCACTGCCTCCGGCCTGAGCAAGGGCAGCGTCATCGACCTGGTCTGCGGCGGTCACACCCATTCTGCTCAGACCGGCGAGGTCAACGGCGTGCCCTATGTGGAGGCCGCAAACCAGGCCGCCAACTACTGCTATGTGGAGCTGGTCTTTGAGACCGACGACGACGGCAACATCACCAATGTGGGCGTCTCCACCAAGAAGATCGTCTCCGTCACCGGCGACACCAGCAAGCTGTACGACACCGAGGATAACGCCGACGATCTGGATCAGGACATCGTGGCCCTGTCCAAGGCTGCTGTGGAGAACGTCTCCGACGTGCTCAACGAGACTCTGGGCTACATCACCACCAGCGCCACTAAGACCGCCATCGGCAGCAACAGCATGTCCTCCACCGCCGGTAACTGGATGACCTCCCTCATGGCCCGCTCTGTGGGCGCTGACGTGGCATTCACCAACAACGGCGGCATCCGCACCACCTTCGAGGTGGACGATGAGGTCGGCTATCGCTACATCTCCGCCGGCGACATCTACACCATCTCCCCCTTCTGCAACGCCATCTACTCCTATGAGATCACCTACGCCGATCTGCTGGAGATCCTGGAGTACAGTCTGGACGGCGGCTCCGCTCTGGGCCTGCGTATGTCCGGTATCGACTGCTACTACACCGGCAAGACGGTGAACGCTCTGGTCACCTCCGACGGCACCCTGATCTATCAGGACGGCGAGTGGGTGGACGACTGGGCGACCCAGACGGTGATCGTCGCCACCAACGAGTATGTGGCCACCTCCGACACCCCCTTCGCTGACTGGAACGACACCGATCAGCTGCTGAGCAAGGACACCATCGACAACGAGGGCGCCATTGCCGCGCTGAAGGAGGAGGCTGCGGAGACCGGCGGCTACCTGTACGTGGACCCCAACGCCCATATGATCGTCGGCACCTACACCGCCGAGGAGCATAGCCACGAGTACACCGAGATCGTCATTGCTCCCACCTGCACTGAGCAGGGCTACACCCTCCACGTGTGCGAGAGCTGCGGCGACTTCTACTGCACCGATTATGTGGACGCCACCGGCCACAACTACGTGGACGGGGTCTGCACCGAGTGCGGCGCTGAGGAGCCCACCGAGCACACCCACGAGTATGTGGCTACCGAGACGGTGGAGGCCACCTGCACCGAGAACGGCTACATCGTCTACACCTGCGAGTGCGGCGATACCTATACGGAAATCATCGATGCCACCGGACACAACTATGTGGACGGGGTCTGCACCGAATGTGGCGCGGTCGAGTCCACCGAGGAGCACATCCATGAGTATGTGGCTACCGAGATAGTGGAGGCCACCTGCACCGAGGACGGCTATGTGGTCTACACCTGCGAGTGCGGCGATACCTATACGGAAATCATCGATGCCACCGGAC
>JAJQHP010000167.1:0-980 GCA_021199695.1 Clostridiales bacterium | reverse complement strand
ACAACTATGTGGACGGGGTCTGCACCGAATGTGGCGCAGCTGACCCGGATGATACCGGTAGCAGCTCCAGCGGCTCCAGCTCCGGTAGCTCCAGCTCCGGCAGCTCCAGCTCCGGCAGCTCCAGCTCCAGCAGCTCCAGCTCCAGCAGCTCTAGCTCCAGCTCCAGTAGCTCCAGTTCCAGTAGCTCTGCCAAGACCGGAGATGAGAGCAATATTGTGCTCTACGTTGTTGGCATGGCTGCCTGCGCTGCCGCAGCCGGATGGCTGGTCATTCGCCGCCGCTCCAGCAGCAAAAAGTAAATAATCATCCCGGGACAGGGCCGGTTCCCCGACCCTGTCCCCACAGAAAGTCCCCTCCGGAGACAGGATAAATGTCTCCGGAGGGGGCTGTTAATTTAAGAGGCTGTTCAGTTCCGCAATTCGTTCCGGAAGAAGATAACTCTTGCGGCCTTCAAACACATCCTTCGTATAGAGAAGCGGTCCAAAGCCGATATGGGCGCGTACCAACTAACAAAACAGGTAAGAATCTGTACAATAGCGAAGACCATCTTGTGTAGCCAGGCCAACGGTCTCGCCGTACCGGTGCTTCTCTACCAGAAGCTTCAAACACTCCCGCAGGGAGCGGAGGCGCTTGTGATCATACTCAGTTGCAACATCCCGGATACAGGGAAAGTCCTGTTGGCAAGGAAAGACATAGCCAGAGTAGTCCTGTATGATTTTTTTGTACAGGGCGGTTTTCGCTGACATCTGTTACCTGTAGAACTTCGATGCCGAGGGCATCCACTTCCTACAAGTCTGTCGGGAAACGCTTTGTCAAGATAATTTCCTCGCAAATCTGGAAAAATCTTTCACTATAATTAGTCGGGGATCAGAGCCGCACGATATGCGGCCTTTCTGTATTTCAGCAATGCTTCCCAACTCTCTGGGTCAAATTTACAATGTCGGTAAACTCCAAAGTCCCGTGGCAAAGGTGTCATAGCC
>JAJQHP010000184.1 GCA_021199695.1 Clostridiales bacterium | reverse complement strand
ATCATTTCACGAGATGTCCGTTAAACGATTACGCAAGAGCCTACGGTTATCTGGAGATTCTGCCGGTGATGTGCGAGCTGGATCACCTGCTGGCAGGGCTGTACCACGCCAGGCTCTATCGCGAGCAAACGCTGGCAAGTGGCGGGACTATTTGCGACTACTGGTTTGTGGGCGATCAGGAGCGAAATCATTCTGCGGAAGGAAAGACGTCATGAATAAACGGATATGGGACATCTACGCCCCGATTTATGAAAAGGCCATGCGGGGCGACCGCAAGGCATACGGCCTGATGTACGAGCGCATCCCCCAGGTCATTCAGGGGAAGGACGTACTGGAGATCGCCACAGGCCCCGGCCTGCTGGCAAAGCACGTTGCTCATGCCGCACATAAAATGATTGCCACGGATTATTCCGATGGAATGATCAGAGAGGCAAAGAAGGGCAGCTATCCGGAAAACCTGCACTTTGAGGTGGCGGATGCGGAACATCTTCCCTATGAGGACAAATCCTTTGACGCGGTGATCATCGCCAACGCCCTGCACATTGTTCCGGACCCGGAGAAAGCGCTGGGGGAAATAGACCGGGTTTTGAAGGAGGACGGGCTTCTGATCGCGCCGAACTTCGTGAACCATCAAAAAGGAGCCGTCAGCGCCGTATGGTCGAAGATCATTAGCATTGCTGGCGTCAAATTGGAACACCAGTGGAGCACGGCGGAATACCGGGCGTTTCTGGAAGCCAACGGCTGGAAGGTGGTCATGCTGGAGGAAATGCCCGCCCGTATCACGCTGGCCTATGCGGAGTGCGTGAAGCAGGCAATGACAAATCCCACAGACTAAATTTAGCAAAAGCAAATGAAAAGGAGAAAAAACAATGCAAAAAGAACCCCCGGTCTCATCTCTGAAACCGGGGGCTTGCCACGCAGAAGGAGGGATTCGAACCCTCGTTACGCTATTAACGTAAACACGATTTCCAATCGTGCGCCTTCGACCACTCAGCCACTTCTGCATATCATGGCGTGGGTGCTCTACCCAATGGATGCGGCGAGCCAGAAGGCCGTGGCTCATCTGCAACGTTGACTATTATACCAGAAAAATCCCGAACGTCAAGGGGTATCGGGAAAAAAATTGCAGGTCCCGGGGCGGGGAAACGTTCTGCGTCTCCCCTGCCCCGGGCGCAGCTCAGTAGGTCAGATGGAGCAGGTCCTCCTTGATGTTCCAGAGCTGGTCGGACAGGTCCACATAGTAGGCGTGGGGGTTGTCGAACCGCTTCACCTCGTCCCAGAGCATGTCCACCTGCTGGCGGCAGTAGTCCTGAATTTCCTTCAAAGTGGGCAGCTGATAGACCAGCTCCCCGTTGCGGAATACGGGCACCATGATCTCCTTGGCGGTGAAGTTGCTCACCGTCTTGCGCTTCCAGGTGGCCCGGGGGTCGAACAGACGGATGGGCTCTCCGCTCTTGACCTCCTCGTCGTAGACGGTGAGCACGTCGGCAATGGACTCCCCGGAGTCGTTGTCGTAGAGCCGGAACACCCGCTTGAAGTGGGGGTTGATGATCTTCTCCGGGTTCTCGCTCACCTTGATCTTGGGGATGATGCGTCCGTCGTCGTCCTCGATGGCCACCAGCTTGTACACCCCGCCAAAGACCGGGCTGCTCTTGGAGGTGATGAGCCGTTCGCCCACGCCGAAGGAGTCCAGCTGGGCCCCCTGGCGGAGCAGGTCCTGGATGAGGTTCTCGTCCAGGGAGTTGGAGGCCACGATCTTGCACTCGGTCAGACCGGCGTCGTCCAGCATCTTTCTCGCCTTCCGGGAGAGATAGGTCAGATCGCCGGAGTCCAGCCGGATACCGCACTTGGTAATGCCCTGGGGCAGCAGTACCTCCTTGAACGCCCGGATGGCGTTGGGGACGCCGGATTTCAGCACGTTGTAGGTGTCCACCAGCAGGGTGGCGTTGTCCGGGTACAGCTCGCAGTAGCGCTTGAAGGCCTCGTACTCGGAGGGGAACATCATGACCCAGGAGTGGGCCATAGTGCCGGTGGCGGGAACGCCGTAGTCCCGGTCCGCCTGGGTGCAGGCGGTGGAGCTGCATCCGCCGATGTAGGCGGCTCTGGCCCCCAGGATGGCGGCGGAGGCCCCATGGGCCCGGCGGGAGCCGAACTCCGCCACAGGACGGCCCTTGGCCGCCCGCACCACCCGGTTGGCCTTGGTGGCGATGAGGCACTGGTGATTGTACACCAGCAGCAGATACGTCTCGATAAACTGGGCCTGGATGGCCGGGGCCCGGACGGTGACTACCGGCTCCTGGGGGAAGATGGGCGTCCCCTCGGGCACGGCCCAGATGTCCCCGGTGAACCGGAAGGTGCGCAGGTAGTCCAGGAACTCCTCGCAGAAGCAGCCTCTCCCCCGGAGGTATTCGATGTCCTCCTCGGTGAAGCGCAGGTTCCGGATATAGTCCACCAGCTGCTCCAGACCGGCGGCGATGGCGTAGCCCCCGTTGTCCGGCACGTTGCGGAAGAACATATCAAAATAGGTGATCCGGTCCCGGACCTCCGGGGTGCGGAAATAGCCGTTTGCCATGGTCAGCTCGTAGAAATCACAGAGCATGGTATAATTGGTCTGACAGTCCATAAAAAACACTCCGATCCCGCCCTGGGGCGATGGGTATATTCAGGTGTATTGACACTTGAGGCAATTATAGGCGTTTCCCGCCGATTTTGCAAGAGTGGAAACGTGTGATTTCCGACAAAGCACGCAAAATAGCGCAAAAATCCCCCGGCGGGGCAGCCGTCCCGCCGGGGCAAAGGGTCAAATCAGAGGGGTATCGTCTCAGCGCTTGACGTTGTAGGCGTCAAAGCCGGGCCACTGGGCGGCAGCACCCAGCTCCTCCTCGATGCGCAGCAGCTGGTTGTACTTGGCAACACGCTCGCTGCGGCTGGGAGCGCCGGTCTTGATCTGGCAGGTGTTCAGAGCCACGGCCAGGTCAGCGATGGTGGTGTCCTCGGTCTCGCCGGAGCGATGGCTGGTGACGGCGGTGTAGCCGGCCTTGTGAGCCATCTTGATGGCCTCCATGGTCTCGCTGACGGAGCCGATCTGGTTGAGCTTGATGAGGATGGAGTTGCCGCAGCCCAGGGAGATGCCCTTGGCCAGGCGCTCGGTGTTGGTGACAAACAGGTCGTCGCCCACCAGCTGGACCTTGTCGCCCAGCTCGGCGGTCAGCTTCTGCCAGCCCTCCCAGTCTTCTTCATCCAGGCCGTCCTCGATGGAGATGATGGGATACTTCTCTACCAGACGCTTCCAGTGCTCGATCAGCTCGTCGCTGGTGTAGTCCTTGCCGCACTTGGGCATATGGTACTGACCAACGGTCTCGCCCTTCCACTCGCTGGAGGCGGCGTCCAGAGCCAGGACGAAGTCCTTGCCCGGCTCGTAGCCGGCCTGACGAACGGCCTCCAGGATGAACTCGATGGCCTCCTCATCGGAAGCGCAGTCGGGAGCGAAGCCACCCTCATCGCCCACGCCGGTGGACAGGCCCTTGCCCTTGAGCACCTTCTGCAGGGCATGGAACACCTCAGTGCACATCCGCAGGCCCTCGCTGAAGCTGGAAGCGCCGGCGGGCATGATCATGAACTCCTGGACATCCACGCTGTTGGTGGCATGAGCGCCGCCGTTGAGGATGTTCATCATGGGCAGAGGCAGCTTGGTGGCGTTGGCGCCGCCCAGGAACCGGTACAGAGGCAGGCCCAGGGACTCGGCAGCGGCACGGGCCACGGCGATGGAGACAGCCAGGATAGCGTTGGCGCCCAGGTTGCTCTTGTCCTTGGTGCCGTCAACAGCCAGCATAGCGGCGTCTACGGCATAGGTGTCGATGGCGTTCATAC
>JAJQHP010000153.1 GCA_021199695.1 Clostridiales bacterium | reverse complement strand
GAGGTCCTGGGCGGCGCGCGCATCGCCCTCTTGGGTGACAACGGCACCGGCACGACCACCGTTCTGAAAATCCTCCTGGGGGATGAGACGCCGGACACTGGCAAAATTCGCTTCGGCCCCACCGTCAAGACGGGCTATCTCCCCCAGATCGTCCGGTTCGACCACCCGGAGCGGAACCTGGTGGACACCCTCATCTGGGAGGACAACTGCTCCGCCCAGGAGGCCAGGGACCGGCTGGGAGCCTTCCGCTTCCGGGGAGAGGACGTGTTCAAGCCGGTGGGTGCCCTCTCCGGCGGGGAGCTGTCCCGGCTCAAGCTGTGTCAGCTCATGGCAAAGAACATCAACCTCCTGGTGCTGGATGAGCCCACCAACCATCTGGACATCGCCTCCCGGGAGTGGATCGAAAATGCCGTGGAGGCCTACGAGGGGGCGCTGCTCTTCGTCTCCCACGACCGGTACTTCATCAACCGCTTCGCCACCCGCATCTGGATGCTGGAGGACGGGAAGATTACCGACTTCCGGGGCAATTACAAGCTTTGGCAGCAGAAAAAGGCCCGGGAGGCGGAGCTGCGCAACGCCGTAAAGCCCCAGCAGCCGGAGAAAAAGCCCCGGAAGGAGAAGCCAACCGGCGGCACCAAGCAGCTGGAGAAAGAGCTTCGGGCCACGGAGCGGCAGATACAGCGTCTGGAGGAGCAGAGCGCCGCCCTCATTGACGAGATGGAGGCCAACGCCTCGGATTATAAAAAGCTCCAGGAGCTGACAGAACAACAGTCCGTCCTGGAGACAGAGCTGACGGAGGCATACGAGCGATGGGAAAGCCTGTCCGAACGCCTGGGAGGATGAGTATGTTGACCCGCGTTCTGTTGGGCCTGCTCCTGTTGGGCCTCGGGTGTTTCCTGGTGCTGGAGGGGGTCGTCATCGCCGGGTCCCGCAGCGATTTGAAGGACGACCCGGACGCCGTCATCATCCTAGGCTGCAAAATCTGGGGAGAGGAACCGTCTCCCGCCCTCCGGCGACGGTTGGACACCGCTCTGGACTATCTGGAGGAGCTGGAGAGCCGGGGCGTCTGTCCCGTCATCGTGGTCAGCGGCGGCCAGGGGGACGATGAGCCCATCAGCGAGGCCCGGTCCATGGCGGACTACCTGACCGCCCACGGCGTCGAGGAGAGCCGTATCCTCCTGGAGGCCCAGTCCACCAACACCCTGGAAAACCTGAAATACTCGCTGGCGCTGCTGGCGGAGCAGGGGATAGACGGGGGACACCTGACCATCGTGTCCAACGGCTTCCACCTGACCCGGGTGCGGCTGCTGGCGGAACGGCTGGGGCTGGACTGCTCCACGCTGAGCGCCCCCATGCCGGACTGGCCCTCCCGCATCTACTCCACCGCCCGGGAGGCCTTCGCCCTGGTGAAGTCCTTCCTGTTGGACCGGTAAGACCTTTTCTTACCTATTATTTACAAAATTGTAACGACAAGAGGCACTATGCAGGATAAACTGGAACAACTAGATCAGCGCTACAGCGCCCTCCAGGCCAGGCTCTCCGCCCCGGAAACCTACAGCGACGCCGGGGAGGTCTCCCGGCTCAACCGGGAGCTGGCGGAGATCGAGGAGGTCGTACAGACCTACCGGCAGCAGCAGGCGGCCCAGGCCGCCATCGACGCCGCCCGGGAGCTGATGAACGAGCCGGACCCGGAGCTGCGGGAGCTGGCCCGTGAGGAGCTGCGGGAGGGGAAGGAGCGGCTGGAAGCTATCAACCGCCAGCTGCAGCTGCTGCTGCTCCCCAGGGACCCCAACGACGACAAGCCCGTCATCGTGGAGATACGGGCAGGCGTCGGGGGAGAGGAGGCGGCCCTGTTCGCCCACTCCCTCTACCGGATGTACGCCATGTACGCCGACCGGAAGGGCTGGCAGCTCCAGGTGGTCAGCGCTAACGAGACGGAGCTGGGGGGCGTCCGGGAGCTGATCTTCACCATTGAGACCCCCGGGGCCTACTCCCGGATGAAGTTCGAGAGCGGCGTCCACCGGGTCCAGCGGGTGCCGGAGACGGAGTCCGGCGGCCGCATCCACACCTCCACCGCCACCGTGGCGGTCCTGCCCCAGGTGGACGAGGTGGATTTCCAGCTGGACCGAAAGGACCTGCGCATCGACACCTTCCGCTCCTCCGGGGCGGGGGGACAGCACATCAACAAGACCTCCTCCGCCATCCGGGTGACCCATCTCCCCACGGGCATGGTGGTGGAGTGCCAGGACCAGCGGAGCCAGCTGCAAAACAAGGAGAAGGCCCTGCAAATCCTCCGCTCCCGCCTCTGGCAGCAGAAGGCCCAGGAACAGGCGGACTCCGTCTCCCAGGAGCGGAGGAGCCAGGTGGGGGCCGGTATGCGCAACGAGAAGATACGGACCTATAACTTTCCTCAGGACCGGGTGACCGACCACCGCATCGGCCTGACCCTCTACCAGATCGACAGCGTCATGGACGGGGACCTGGACGGCATCATCGATGCCCTGGCCGCCGCCCGACAGGCGGAGCTGCTGGCCGAGCTGGGAAGGTGAATCCTTCCCCCGATTCTCCCCTCACAGGGGCTATCACACAGAAAGAAGACCTGCTCATGCAGACAAAACTGTTTACTGTTCCCTCTCCGGAGGGGCATGAGGCGGAGATCGCCCAGGCGGCAAAGCTGCTCCGGGAGGGGCAGCTGGTGGGCCTGCCCACCGAGACTGTCTACGGCCTGGGGGCGGACGCCCTGAACGCCAATGCCGTGGCCGCCATCTATCGGGCCAAGGGCCGTCCCTCGGACAATCCGCTCATCATCCATGTGGTGAACGACATCGCCTGGCTGGACCGGTACTGCCGGGACGTCCCGCCCCTGGCCTATGAGCTGGCACAGACCTTTTGGCCCGGGCCGCTGACCATGATTTTGAAGCGGAATCCCATCGTCCCCGACCGGACCACCGGCGGACTGGACACGGTGGGCATCCGCTGCCCGGACCATCCCGTGACCCAGGCCATCATCCGGGCGGTAGACCGGCCCATCGCCGCCCCCTCCGCCAACACTTCCGGCAGACCCAGCTGCACCACTGCAGCCCAGGTGCTGGAGGACGTGGGGGGAAAGATCGCCGGCGTGGTGGACGGCGGCCCCTGCCAGGTGGGGGTGGAGTCCACCATCCTGGACCTGACCGTCACCCCGCCCCGGCTGCTCCGCCCCGGCGGAATGCCTCTGGAGGCGCTGGAGGATGTCTGCGGGGAGATACAGATCGACCCCGCCGTTCAGCGTCAGATGGGGGCCGCCGAGCGCCCCAGAGCGCCGGGAATGAAGTACCGGCATTATGCCCCCAAGGCCCCCGTCACCGTCTACGAGGGGACCCCAGCGGCCACGGCTGCTGCCATCGCCCGGGCCGCTGGGCCGGGCACGGGAGTCATCTGTTTCGAGGAGTACCGGGACCGGTTCCCCCGGTCCGTGACCGCCTCCCTGGGCCCCGTGGGTGACAAGCGGGAGCAGGCCCGGCGGGTGTTCACCGCCCTCCGCTCCTTTGACCGAACCAACGTGAAGGAGATTCTGGCCCAGTGCCCTGATCGCCGGGGCCTTGGTCTGGCGGTGGGCAACCGGCTGAAAAAGGCGGCGGGCTTTCACACTGTCCCGGTAGGCAGCGGACAGACCCGGGTCATCGGCGTCACCGGCCCCACCGGGGCGGGCAAGACCACCGCCCTCCGGGAGCTGGAGCGGCTGGGGGCCAGGGTGCTCAACTGCGACGAGATCTACCACCATCTGCTGACGGAGATCGTCACCCTTCGCCGGGAGATCACCGCCCGGTTTGGTCCCGTGTTCGACGGCGTGAACCTGGTCCGGAAAAAGCTGGGGAGCATGGTCTGGAAG
>JAJQHP010000010.1 GCA_021199695.1 Clostridiales bacterium | reverse complement strand
GCCCAGGGCGTGCAAAAGGCTCCCCACAGCGTTCTGCTCGTCGGGAGAGAGAAAATGGGTCACCTGGGGGACGGAACGCTGCCCGGCGGCCTGTATCTGGTCCCACGTCCGGCCCAGGAGCAGCCGCTCCTCCGGAGTGTGGGACAGTTTGTTTAAAAGCTCTGATCTGTTCATGGTCAGATTGTAGCAGATGGCGGGAGAAAGGTCAATCGTTCTCTTCCGATAGATTCATCAAAAAAACAGGCCAGCCCCTTCCCATTTTCCCTCTGAACCGGTATAATAGGGCCTGTGAGGACTGCAAAGTCCCCTTTTCTGCGAGAAGGAGGCCCCTTATGGAACAACAAACCCGTGTGGCCCTGCTGGCCATTGTGGTGGAGGACCCGGACGCCGTGCCGCAGCTCAATGAGCTGCTCCACCAGTACAGCCCCTACATCATCGGCCGGATGGGCCTGCCCTATCCGGCACGGAACGTCAGCCTGATCTCCGTCATGCTGGACGCCCCCAACGACGCCATCTCCGCCCTCTCCGGCAAGGTGGGACGGCTGGAGGGGGTCTCCGCCAAGGTGGTCTACGCCAGATTGGAGGAGTGAGCGATGGAGCGGATGTTTGCCTATTCCTGCGGCCCGGAGGAGATAGAGCGCTACGCCCGGTTCGGGCCGGAGTTCGGCTTTCAGGTGACCTGCACGGCGGAGCGCCCTCTGCCGGAGAACGCCGCCATGGCCCAGGGCTATGACGCCGTGGCCATCGCCGCCGCCCGGCAGATCACCGCCGGGATGATCGATGTCTATCAGGCGGGCGGAGTGCGGCTCATCAACGCCCGGCCCATCGGGGTAGACAATATCGACCTGGCCCACGCCAGAGCGGTGGGGATGGCCGTCACCCGGAACACCTACTCCCCCTCCAGTGTGGCGGACTACGCCGTCATGCTGGCCCTCATGGTCACCCGGCACACCAAGGCCGCCCTGCTGCGCAATCAGGGACAGGACTATCGGTTCGAGCCCTTTCTGGGCCGGGAGCTGCACACCATGACGGTGGGCATCCTGGGCACCGGGAGCATCGGCAGCGTGGCCGCCCGGCGGTTTGCCGCCTTTGGCTGCCGTGTGCTGGCCTGGAGCCGCCACCAGCGGCCGGAGCTGGCGGACATCGTCCAGTATGTCCCTCTGGAGAAACTGCTGGCGGAAAGCGACCTGGTCTCCCTCCACCTGGCCTCCAACCCGTCTACCCGCTATATTCTGAACGGGGAGACCCTGGGGCAGATGAAGCAGGGGGCCTATCTTGTCAACACCGCCCGGGGCGACCTGGTGGACAACTCCGCCCTCATCGGTGCGCTGGAGTCTGGGCACCTGGCGGGAGCCGCCCTGGACGTATTCGACGGGGACCGGTCGGTCTACTATCTCGACCACTGCAACCAGGTCATGGGCAACCACGACATGGCCATTCTCAGCGCCATGCCCAACGTCATCATGACCCCTCACCTGGCCTTCTGGACGGAGAGCGCCGCCGACGATATGGTGCGCAATTCTCTGGAGGCCGCCCGGCAGTTCTTTGACGGGAAGGAGTGCCCTCTGCGGGTGGTGTGACAAAAAACGGCTGGCAGCTTCGTGCCAGCCATTTTGATTCGTTTGTGGGGAAGACCGTCAGACGACCTCCCGTTTTTTCCGATACCGCATCTCTCCTACAATGCCCACCACAATGGAAATCACAACGACGCAGAACCAGAAGTAGAACTCGTACATCGTCGTGTAAAATCCGACACCGCTGTCATAGGGGATCTCCTGATAGGTGAGTTTGTTCACCGGGATGCTCAGGATCAGGCCCAGGAAATAGCCTGTCGTCATGCAGCCTGCGGCGATGTTGTAGTTGAGCAGCCGGACGACGAGCACCGGGACCCAGTAGAAAAGAAAGCCCCTGTTCGCCGCCCAGTCGAAGGGATAGAAGGGGTTATCCGTCCCCATGGTCGCCAGGATCAGCAGATAGAGCAGGTAGAATGCCAGAAATACCAGCATATGGACGACGGCTCCGACGAAGCGGTTCTGACGGCCCTTTTCAATCAAATCGGTCATTTTCATCCTTTGCAGCTCCTTCCCAAGTACCAAATCAGCCAATACCTTCATTTTTAGTATAACGGACATTGCCCACATATGCAAGCAGTTTCGTAAAATTGTAAGAAGTTTTAAGGTATACACAGCACATGATGGTGCGCTGGATCATACAACAGGAAAACGCCGCTGCGGAGCGATGCCGCAACGGCGTTTCTCTCGTATACACAGACAGTTTTACTCAGAAATCCGCGCTGCCCACGGTGCGGGGATGGGGCAGGACATCCCGGATGTTGGAGATACCGGTTAAATACATGATGAGCCGCTCGAAGCCCAGGCCAAACCCGGCGTGGCGGCAGCTACCGTAGCGCCGGAGGTCCAGATACCACCAGTAGTCCTCCTGCTTCAGCCCCAGCTCGTCCATCCGGGCCTGGAGCAGGTCAAGCCGCTCCTCCCGCTGGCTGCCGCCGATGATCTCCCCGATGCCGGGCACCAGACAGTCTGCCGCGGCCACGGTTTTCCCGTCCTCGTTCATGCGCATATAGAACGCCTTGATCTCCTTGGGATAGTCGGTGACGAATACCGGGCGCTGGAAGTATTCCTCGGTGAGATACCGCTCGTGCTCCGTCTGGAGGTCGCAGCCCCAGGAGACGGGGTAGTCGAACTTTCTGCCGGACTTCTGGAGGATGTCAACCGCCTCGGTGTAGCTCACCCGGCCAAACTCAGAGGAGGCCACGTGCTCCAGCCGCTGGACCAGGCCCTTGTCCACAAAGGAGTTGAAGAAGGTCATCTCCTGGGGGCATTTCTCCATGACGGTGCGGATGACGTATTTCAACATCTCCTCCGCCAGGTTCATGTCGTCGTCCAGGTCGGCAAAGGCGATCTCCGGCTCGATCATCCAGAACTCGGCGGCGTGACGCTGGGTGTTGGAGTTCTCCGCCCGGAAGGTGGGGCCGAAGGTGTAGACGTTGCCGAAGGCCATGCAGAAGCTCTCCACGTTCAGCTGGCCGGAGACGGTCAGGTTGGCGGGCTTGCCGAAGAAGTCCTTGCTGTAGTCCACCGTGCCGTCCGGGAGCCGGGGCGGGTTCTCCATGTCCAGGGTAGTCACCTGGAACATCTCCCCCGCACCCTCGCAGTCGGAGGCGGTGATGATGGGGGTGTTGACGTAGACAAAGCCCTTGTCCTGGAAGAAGCAGTGGATGGCATGGGCGGCCACAGAGCGCACCCGGAAGGCGGCGGAGAACAGATTTGTCCGGGGCCGCAGATGCTGGATGGTGCGCAGATACTCCACCGTATGCCGTTTCTTTTGCAGGGGATAGTCCGGGGCGGAGACGCCCTCTACCTGGATATCGGTGGCTTTCAGCTCGAAGGGCTGCTTGGCCTCCGGGGTCAGGACAAAGACGCCCTGAATCACGAAGGAGGCCCCTACGTTCTGGTGGATGATCTCGTCATAGTTGGCGATCTTCTCCTTCTCCGCCACCACCTGGAGGGGGGAGAAGCAGCTGCCGTCGTTGAGAGATAAAAAAGCAAAGCTCTTGAGGTTACGGATGGTCCGTGCCCAGCCGCAGACGGTGATGGTCTTGCCCTCATAGAGGGGGCCGTCCGCATAGAGCCGGGAGATGGTGATGCGCTCCAATATAACTCACTCCTATCCGCCGGAAAACCGTTTCCGGCGGTCAAACTCATGGGACAATTATATACGGGTTTGACGGTTTTGGCAAGGGATTCCACAAAAACCTCCGCAGTCCGCTGCACATGGCGCAGCAGACAGCGGAGGCGTTTTCTGTTATTCCAGGTTCTATAATAAATGTTGGGGTCAGGTTCAGAGCCTGACCCCAATTCTACAAA
>JAJQHP010000002.1 GCA_021199695.1 Clostridiales bacterium | reverse complement strand
GTCTGAGCGTCTCCGCCAAGGACCGGCAGAACCTGTTTTTGGACATCGCCGCCACTCTTTCCGCCGCCAAGGTGCGGGTGGACTCCCTCATCGCCAAGGGAATGCCCGATGGCTACGCCCTCATCACCGCGCTGGTGATGGTGAAAAACCTGGAGGAGCTCCAGAGCGTCATGCGCAAGCTCCACGGCATCTCCGGGGTCATCGACGTGAAGCGGGCCGGGGGCTGAGGCCGCCTGCGCCCCGCCCGTTCCCCAGAAAAGAAATGGAGGAATACTGATATGAGCTTCTTTTTCCGGCCGGGAAAGGCCCTCCAACAGAGCAAAGCGGTTCCCCACGACGAGATCTGGTTCCGTCAGCATCCCCGGGACGCCGTCTATTTTTCCGATCTGTTCGCCCAGGCAGCCCCGGATTGCCGGATCGCGGTCCAGGTCCCGGTCCGCCGCCTGAATCCCGACGCCGCCCCCGACTGCGTTCCGGTGGACTTTCTCTTTTCCCGCCAGGACTGTCCGGTCCTGGCCGTGTCCCTGGTGTACCAGGACAACTACCGCAAGAGACCGTTCCGCAACACAAAAACGGCGGTGGAGCAGGCGGGCATCCGCCATCTGCGCTTTTTCGCAGACATGGCCAACGAGCCGGATTACGTCATCCCCCGCATCCGGAAAGAACTGGAGCGGGCGCAGGTATCCCAGGTAGCTGCCGTCCGGGGGCGCCGCACCGTCTCCGTCACGGTGCAGGCCGACAGCCGGTGGGATCTGCTGGCAAATCTGACGTCGGCTCTGGCTATCGAAGGGGTGCAGGTGGCCTCCTTCCGGGCAGACGAGACTGCCAACCGGACGACCGTCACCCACATCCGGTTGTCCGCCGACCACGAGCAGCAGATCGCCACAGTCATCCGCCGGCTCTCCGGCGTGGCGGGGGTCCGGCAGGTGCGCCAGGAGACGTAGGGCAGTTTGGCGGCCCTGATTCCGTCATTGACTTTCTTCCCTCCCGCTGATACAATAAACAGGAAGCGAAGCCCCGGGCGGACAGGCCTGTGTGTCTGCGGACTGCCCCAATTTTATATTTGTCGAAAACAGTAAAGAGAACGCTGTGCACCTGCGACGGACACAGCATGGGGCCTGGCAACGCTGTGCAGGTAGCTGCCCCGTGTACGGTCCGGTACCCGCGGAACCCGCGGGATTTAAATCCCTTCTCTTTACTGTTTTTTTATTCGGAGCAGGACATGGATATCATAACACGACTGTCTGACCCGGCTCAGTGGCAGGCCTTTCTGGACTGCAAACGGGCGGCGGGCAACGAGACGGCCCGGGATCTCTCCGATCTGGCCGCCTATATCGAGGCCCGGGCCTATGAGCCGGTGGTGCAGCGCATCCGCAGCGGAACATTCGATACCCTGCCGGTGCGGAAGGAGCTGAACAAGGCCCACAGCAGTAAAAAACGGGTGGTCTATGTCTTTCCGCGGGCGGAAAAATATGTACTCCGGCTGATCGCCTGGCTGCTCCACGACTATGACGGCCTGTTTGCGGACAATCTGTACTCCTTCCGGCGGGACCGCAGCGCCCGGACTGTGGTACAGCGGCTGGCCCGGCTGCCCGGGAGCGATCGGCTGTATGGGTACAAGACGGACATCCACGACTATTTCAACTCGATCCGGCTGGAGCTGCTGCTGCCCATGCTGGCCGCGGCGCTGCCGGAGGAGCAGGCGCTGGTGGGCTTTCTCACCGCCCTGCTCACCAATCCCCTGGTGATCTGGAACGGAGAGACGATCTCCGAGCCGGAGAAGGGCGTTATGGCCGGGACGCCCACCGCCTCCTTTCTGGCAAACCTCTATCTCTCGGAGATGGACCGATATTTTCAGCGGACCGACACCCTGTACGCCCGGTATTCCGACGATCTGATCATCCTCACCGACGACCCCCAACAGCTGGAGGAGTGCCGCCAGACGGTGGACGGGTTTTTAGCCCGGTACGGCCTGGCCGCCAACCCAGCCAAGACCACCGTCAGTCTGCCGGGAGAGGGCTGGTGCTATCTGGGCTTCTCCTTCCGCGGGCAGGAGGTGGACATCGCCCCCGCCTCGGTGGACAAGCTGAAGGGAAAGATGCGGCGCAAGGCCCGGGCCCTCCGGCGGTGGATGCTGCGCAAGGGCGCCACAGAGGGACAGGCCATCCGGGCCTATATCCGCCACTTTAACCGGAAGCTGTTTGAAAACCCGGTGAAAAACGAGCTGACCTGGTGCCGGTGGTATTTCCCGCTGATCACCACGGACAGGAGCCTCCACGTCCTGGACCGCTATCTGCAGGAGTGCATCCGCTATATCGCCACCGGGCGGCATACCAAGGCAAACTATAACCTGCGCTACGAGACCATGAAGCAGTGGGGTTATCGCAGCCTGGTGAATCAATATTACCGGGGAGGAGCCGTCTCTCAGGACGCTTCCCCGGAAACGGAACTTTGAACAGGGGGAACGAGCCATGCGAGCAGTGGTCACCCGGGTCTCCTCCGCCTCCGTCGCCATCGACGGACAGGTGCGGGGACGCATTGGCCGGGGCTTTCTTGTCCTGCTGGGCGTGGGCCCGGAGGACACGGAGGAACAGGCCCGCCATCTGGCGGACAAGATCTGCGGCTGCCGGATCTTTGAGGACGAAAATGGCAAGATGAACCGGAACCTGGCCGCCGTGGGCGGGTCGCTGCTGGTGGTGAGCCAGTTCACCCTCTACGCCGACCTCCGCTCCCGCCGCCCCGGCTTCTCCCATGCCGCCCGTCCGGAGCTGGCCATTCCTCTGTATGAGGCGTTTCTGGCCGACTGCCGGGCCCTGGGCTTTCCGGTGGAGCACGGGGAATTCGGGGCGGATATGCAGGTGGAATCGGTCAACGACGGGCCGGTGACACTGGTGTTTGATACGGATGAGGTGTGAGACGCCGCCCTGCGGGCGGCACCCCTCAGTCTGCCCTGCGGGGAGCCATAATTAGAAGGAGCAAGCTATGCCCAAAATACAACAACTCTCCTCCCATGTGGCGGACCTGATCGCCGCCGGGGAGGTGGTGGAGCGTCCCGCCAGCGTGGTCAAGGAGCTGGTGGAGAACGCCATCGACGCAGGGGCCTCCGCCCTGACGGTGGAAATTCAGGGGGGCGGGATGCGGTACATCCGGGTGACGGACAACGGCTGCGGCATCGACCCGGAGGACGCCCCCACCGCATTTCTCCGCCACGCCACCAGCAAGATACGAACCGAGTACGACCTGGAGGCCATCGGCACCCTGGGCTTCCGGGGGGAGGCTCTGGCGGCCATCTCCGCCGTCTCCCGGATGGAGCTGCTCACCCGGACCCGGGGAGCGGACTTCGGCGCCTCTCTCCGGCTGGAGGGGGGCGAGATCACCGACCAGGAGGAGGCGGGCTGCCCCGAGGGGACGACCATGATCGTCCGGGACCGCTTTTTCAACACCCCCGCCCGGCTGAAAATCATGAAGCGGGACGCCGCCGAGGGGGCCGCCGTGTTCACCGTGGTGCAGTACGAGGCTCTGGCCCATCCGGAGATCTCCTTCCGCTTTCTCCGGGAGGGGAAGGAGGAAATGCTCACCCCCGGGGACGGCAAGCTCCAGTCCGCCCTCTACGCTGTTCTGGGCCGGGAGGCCGCTCTGGGCCTGCTCCCCTGCCCCGGCTATGGGGAGGATATCCGTGTGGAGGGCTATCTCTCCCGCCCGGCCTGCTGCCGGGGGAGCCGGGTCAGCCAGTATTTCTTCGTCAACGGGCGGTATGTGAAGAGCCGCACCATGACCGCCGCCTTAGAGGAGGCCTATCAGAATACGAAAATGGTGGGGAAATTCCCCGCCTGCGTTCTGAAATTGACTACCAGGCTGAACGCCGTGGACGTGAACGTCCACCCCGCCAAGACGGAGGTGAAGTTCACCAACGAGCGGGCTCTGTTTGAGGC
>JAJQHP010000234.1 GCA_021199695.1 Clostridiales bacterium | reverse complement strand
GAGGACAGGCTGTGGTGGCCTTACTGGAGGTCAACCTTCTGGATCACGCTCAAAAACGGTGTCACACTGTCGGCAGGGACACACACCATCGTGGCATCCGTGGGTGTGGAAGGTGCGCAGTTTTATGGTTTCTGCGTCTGTTCGGCATTTGAAGAATATCCCACTGCCGGAGATGCGACTTTTACCCTTGCTCCAAGGCAGTTCATGGACGTGAACGGCGATATGGTGGGACCCGACACAGGCTTTAAGCTGACGCTGGAAATGCTCCGCAGAAAGCCGGACTCGGCGCTCATCTGGTACGAGGATTTCAAGGACGGGCTGCTCACCAGTTATTTCACCACGCTCTCCGGCAAATGGGACGTGTGGCAGGATTCCGAGGACACATCCAGCAGACCCTATTCCCAGCTGGAGGGCTACGGGCAGTTCGCATGGCAGTATAGCGGCTTTGACGACCTGCACATCCGTGCGCAGATTATCCTCCCGCCGGGCTTTTCCGGCAAAGCGGGTGTGTTTCTCGATACGCTGTTCTGCTGTTTCAATTATGACAGCCAGTGCATCGAGCTGTATGAGGGCAGCACCCTGAAAGGCAGCTACAGCACCTCGTTCTCCACCACGGCAAAAGCTGACCTGCGGGACAATCCGACCGTGTACACCATCGAGATGCGCAAGCGTGGGACGAAGGTGCGTGTGTATTCTTCAAGCAGCAACACCCTGCGGTTTACGGCAACGGTCAGCGATGTGAGCGGCTATGCGGGACTTCGGTCTGACAACGAGGTCTGCTGTCAGCTCATCCGTCTGGGAGATGCATGGACATACGAGCCGTATGAATGCTTTGACGTGACCATGCCGGACGGTTCATCCGCCACCTTCGGCAGAATCGGGCGGAGCAACGCCACCTGGGATGATGAGTTCCAGGTGTTCACGCTGACTTCCGATGTGGAGGAATCTGCTACCCGGAGCGAGAGCATCTCCTCCGATTATGACTTCTTCCACTCCGACACCATGACCGATGTAATTTGCGGCAACGACTATACGGCTGTTATCACACCGAAGGACATCAACATCTGGATTTCCAGACTGTTCCTTGGTGACGCGGACGGCTTTTCCATTCTGTATTATCAGGACGTGGACAGCCTTGTTTACTGGGCAAACCAGGCGGCGTACCGCTGGGGACTAAAAGGAATGTGTATGTGGTCGCTGGGTCAGGAAGATATGCGGCTGTGGGAGTATCTGCCCAAGCAGAATGAATGAGAGGAGGAAGAACCGATGGGAACTGTATCGACAATATTGATTGCCTGCCTGCCGTCCGCTGTGACGGCTTTTTGTTTCTGGCTCATTGAACAGCGCATCGCCAAGCATGACAAAAAGCGTGATGCCGATGAACAGAACCGTATAGCTGAAGCCGAAAAGCGGGAGAAAATCCGTGAGAAGGAGCAGACGCTCCTGGTACGCAGTGTTTCCGCCGCCATCGTGCTTGGCACGGCTACGGCAAAGGCTGTGGAGCGGATACCCGACACCCACTGCAACGGCGATATGCACGCCGCTTTGGAGTATGCGGATAAGGTCAAGCGGGAGCAGGATGATTTCCTGACCCAGCAGGGTATCGAAAATATCTACGAGGAGGGGTGACAATGGCATCAAAGAAGAAAAAGAGAAAACGGAAATCTGTCGTGGCGCTCCTGCGTGAAAGCCCAATCAACTATATGTCCGACCTGTTTATCGTGGCGATGGTCCTAAGCTGGATCATCGTCATTTTTATTATGGTGGTCATGGCGATATGGGCGACGGTCAACCTGGCTGACACCTCGGTCTGGTGCTATGTGCAGGAGCTGACGGGAGTGCCGCTGACCGCAGGCGGCGCAATCTGGATGGTGAAAAACGGCGTCCAGCACGCCATCGCCAACAACAAGGGCAAGCAGGCACACATGGATTTCCCCGCCGTAAACGCTGACGGCGAGGATGACGGAATCGAAAAGGAATTTGTAATCAGCGATACTGACGACGATGAAGTGAAAGGATGAGTGATTATTATGGCAACGAAAACAAACACAGGACTGGTAGCATATGCAAAGGCGCAGGTGGGACTCCCGTACTGGTATGGAACCTATGGGCAGACAGCAAACGCCTCGCTCTTATCTGCAAAGAAAAAGCAGTACCCCGATTATTACACGGCTGACGATTTCAAGAGCCAGTACGGAAAGCGGGTGCATGACTGCTGCGGATTGATTAAGGGCTACCTCTGGAGCGACAGCGCAACCTCCACGCCGACCTACAAGTCCTCCCAGGACAAATCAGCGAACGGGCTGTACACGGCGGCGACCACTAAGGGCAAAATCAGCACCTTCCCCAAGACTGCGGGGCAGCTGGTATTCCGTGGCACAAGCACTACGAAGATTACTCATGTTGGCGTCTATGGCGGGGACGGTTATGTCTATGAAGCGAAGAACCATGCCAGCGGTGTCTGTAAGACCGCTTACAAGCAGTCTGACTGGAATTACTGGGCGCAGTGTTCTTACATCACCGATGATACGGCGACTGCCTCCAGCACCGACACAGCGACAACTTCTCTGGCGGCACAGACTACGGCGGCAGACGAGAAAACCGTGTGGGATTACCTCTACGGCAAAATCGGCAATGCTTACGGTGTCGCTGGATTGATGGGCAATCTCTATGCGGAGTCGGCGCTCATCGCCAACAACCTCCAGAACACCTACAACACCAAGCTGGGGATGACGGATAAGGAGTACACGGACGCTGTGGACAGCGGCACCTATACCGCTTTCTCCTCGGATTCCGCCGGATACGGCTTGGCGCAGTGGACGTATTCCACGAGGAAGAAAGCCCTGCTGGAGTATGCCGTGGCACAGAAAGCCTCTGTGGGCAACCTCTCCATGCAGCTGGCATTTCTCTACAAGGAGATGTCCGAGAGCTATTCGACTGTGCTGAACACGCTGAAGAATGCGACCTCCGTCCTCCAGGCATCCAATATCGTGCTGACCAAGTACGAAAAGCCTGCCGACACGGGAACTTCGGTGCAGACGAAGCGCGCCGGATACGGGCAGACCTACTACGACAAGTATGCAGGGACAAGCACCTCTGCATCCTCCGGTTCTGCCAGCACTTCTACTGTGACGGAGCAGACGGCAACCGACCCAGCGAAGTCCTTCAACAAGAGCCTCGCCGGTACCTACAAGACCACGGCGAACCTCTACATGAGGAACGGTGCCGGTCAGGGCAAGGCTGCAATGGTGGTGCTGCCGAAAGGAACGAGCGTGAAGAACTACGGCTACTACACGTCGGCAAGCGGTGTGAAGTGGCTCTACGTTCAGGTCACCTACAACAATATCAAATACACTGGCTTCTGCTGCGGGACGTATCTCAAAAAGCAGTAAGCTGGACAAGAGTAATGCCTGCTGGGGATTGATTTCCCTGGCAGGCGTTATTTTTTGCTCAATATTCTGTGGCACCGGTTTCGGTATCTATCCTTCACTTGCTATGTCGTAATTTTTCAGGTCGTTTCCCCATACAGCAAGCTCTGTAAGAATTGGAATCAGAGAGCGAACAGAATCCGTGATTTCATACTCTACACGAATCGGCACCTCCATGTATTCTGTTCTTTTTACAAGTCCATCTTCTTCAAGCTCTTTTAGAGACTTGGCAAGCATCGTATTAGAAATGCTCCCCATTTTTCGTTTTATGTCATTGTATCTGGTCGCGCCGTCATTTGACAGTGAACATAAAATAGACATTTTCCATCTTCCACCTATCGCATTCATTGCTTTTTGCAAAGGGCACCCTACGGTGCAAGGACAGATATGTTCATTCGCCATCGCAATTTCCTCCCTTAGATAAGTTTTTTAGTACCTACTCCATAAAAAATGCGTAGTTGACACGGGTATCTCTCATGACTATAATTATATTATAGCAGGTATCA
>JAJQHP010000007.1 GCA_021199695.1 Clostridiales bacterium | reverse complement strand
GGGCGTCGATGTTCACCAGAGATTCCCCCGTGAAGGAAAAATAGAATCCGGTGAAGCCCAGCCAGCTCATCAGCCGGGAGTAAAACATGGGCTTTGCCTGGGCCTCCTCCAGATTGAGACAGGGGAACTCGGCATAGAGGGCCTCATACAGCCCGCTGCTCCGCTGGAAAAGGGTCTCGCTGTCTCCCACATAGATCCCATCATCGTCCCGCAGCACACCGTCAGAGAGTGCATTGCAGTATTCTGCAAAGAGACAGGTCAGGTCGTACAGCTCGGAGACGGTGGTCTCCCGGCCCTCCAGGCCGCTCATTTCTGAGAAGGTATCCCCATAGTAATTAATGCCCCAGGTCAGCGTATACCCGGAGTAGATGACAAGCCCCGCCGAGAGCAGCGCCAGGCCCCGCCGCAGCAGCCGCCGGAGGGGATGGGTCTGCCGCCCCCGAAGGCGAAGGACCAGGCTCTTTCCCACCACCCAAAGGGAGCGGAGGACAAAGCCCAGGATACCCAGCACCGCCACCGTCCAGACGATTTCGGCCAGGGAAAAGGGCAGATAGCCGCATAGCCAGGCGATGCTATGTTTGATCGGGGTGGTGACATTGTCGATGACCCAGTTGACCAGAGACTTGTTCCCGCACAAAAGCCGGAGCAACAGGAGAAGCAGCAGGGGAATGACCACCGCCAGCAGGGAGGGGCCATAGAGGGAGCGAAAACGCCGCCACCTGTCTCGTTTGACAGCGCTCGTCCGGGGGTTGGTTTGATTTTCCATCATTCCGTACTGTCCGATTCGGGCAGGCTGTAGCCGGTGATCTTGACGATATAAATGTCGTTCTCGCACTCCTGGACCACCTCATACTCCACAGTGGAGCCGGAGGGGAGCCCCATGATGACCCGCAGGCTGTAGTCCTCCCGACAGATGAGGTAGACGTTATCCTCCAGGAGCGTGTCCCGGCTGATGCCGTCCTCCAGACCCAGGTACGCCAGCTTTTCCTCGTACAGAGGGCTGTAGGCAATCCAGCTGCCGGTGGAGATCAGGTTCACCGGCTGGCGGGGGAATTCGGTCATATAGGTGCTGGTCTTAGCGCTGCGGGTCTCCCGGAAGTAGATGTTCTCCGGATGCTCCGCGGCGTACACCTCGTAGTCTACCGCCACGTCCCTGGGTTCCTGCTGGTAGTTCATGGTGTACAGGAACCACTTCCCGGCGGATGCCACACAGACAGCCGCCAGCAGGATGGGCGCCCAGCGGCGGAACCGCTCCCCACCGAAGCGGAGTGGCCGCTCCCGGAACAGGAGGATGAGCCCCGCCAGAGAGGCGGCAATGGTCAGCAGCCGCAGAGAGGTCTGAACCCGGATAGGGAACCGGCCCATATAGGCGATGAGCAGCCAGCTGCACCCGATGCCAAAGAGCAGCAGGAAGGGAAAGACGATATACCACTTCCGGTCTTTGATGGAGAGCGCCACCGAACAGACCAGCAGCAACGCCGGCAGCAGGTAGGAGCAGGCCACCAGGGCGTTCACCGAGGACAGCTTGGACACGAGATAATAGTTCAGCGTCTTTTTGACGGTGGATTTCAATGTGCTGATCAGTCCGGCGTCCTCCTGGCTGGAGAGGACATATTCGCTCAACTCCTCCATCAGCTCCGGGCTGTACTTTTCCAACAGACAGTAGTCATAGTTGGCGATCATATTGTACTCGTCCTCGGTCAGACCGTAGGATGAGATCAGCTCGGCACACTCATCGTAGTCTGGGACGCCGTAATAGTCCTGCAGGGTGTATCGGGCCTCGTTGTACTCGTAGAACTCGCTCCAGTCCAGATAGGCCAGCTCGTCCGCCCCGCAGGACAGGCCGAACACCAGGGCGGCGGCCAGGGGAACGATCCAGCATTTTTTGCTGGAAAACAGCTCTCTCCAGTGCTTGGCCAGCCATAAGACCCCCACAAAGGGGATCGCCAGATAACCGAACTGGTGCCGCAGATTGTGGGCCAGGAAAAAGAGCAGCAGGATATTGATCAGATATCCCGGCTTGGTGTCCTCCTCCCCGGTCTGCAGGGCAAAGCAGAGGATCGTGCTGGCCAGCAGGAAAGCGGCTCCGGTGGAGTAGGTGAAGCGCATGATACGGAAGACCCACAGCATGGTCACTGCGCTTATCACCAGCACACAGCTGAGCACAGGCCGCTCCGGCAGCCGCTGGAGCACCCGCCACAGAATGGAGGCGATCGCAATATAGATACAGGCCACCATCACAACCTGATACCATCCCACGCTGTTGCACAGGCTGTAGAGGGAGGCAATCAGCAGGGAGAGGGGATACCCCATCATAGCGCAGTGGGCCTCCGGCGTTCCCGTATAGGAGCCGTTGAGAATGGCGATCATAGCCAGATCGTCGTTGACCTCATAGGAAAAGCACATCAGGGAGAGGCATATCCCCAGGAACAGCCCGGGAATTAGCAATGTCAGGATAAGATCACGGCGAAAATGCTGTTTCTTCACAAAACACGCCTCCTTGGGAAAATCGGTTCAGGACTTATGTACCATTATAATGCCACATCCCCAAATTCGCAAGTAGTTTGATTTATCTGGCAGAATTTTATCCCTCACCTGGCTTTGTGGCGCGTTCCGGACGATGTTCCCCCTTGTAATTTCTCCCCGGACCCGTTATAATACTGCTTGATAGAGAGAATGTCTACCCACAAGCAATTACCGGGAGGTTGTATTTGATGGGAAAACGCACCCGTATGCCGAGTCATGAGTCCAATCTGCTGTTGACCTCCGGCCTGATTTTGCTCATCTCGCTGATTTTGGCCGCCATGGCCTACTTCTGCTTCACTCTGGAGATCATAGACCCTCCTGGCGCCAGCGATGCCCCAGGCAGGACCGGCTCCTCCGGCGGCGGCACCGGCGTAGCCAGCGCGGACGGCGACACGGCAGAGAGCAGCGATGACACGGACAGCGCCGGAGAGTTGGAAAACATTGGCGACCTGATTTTCCCCGGATTTGTGAACTTCAGCATCGGTGATGGACAGGATTCCATCCAGCTCACCAACGACGCCAGCAACCAGGCGGTCTTTACCTTCACCATCTCCGATTCTGACGGCCAGGTGCTCTACACCGCCACCGTCCAGCCGGGGGAGAGCGATGAGTGGACAGTCACCGATGTCTACGACCCGGGGACCGGTGAATATGAGATCACCGTCCGTATCGACGCGGTCAGCGCCTCCGGCGACGTTACCTACAACGGCATCACTACCAGCTTTACGGTGGACATGGGATAAAGGAAAAAACGATTTTGGCAGGCCGCCGCATGACCGGCGGCCTGCTTTGACGCAGGGAGAGATCTGACAATGACACCGAATGTTGAAAAATGGAAAAATGACCCCCTTGGCGGCCTCACAGCCTGCCGGAACCTGCTGGAGCTGCCGGTACTGTCTGCTCTGGGGCGGATGTTCCGGGATCTCCGGCGGGAGCGACCCGGCTGGGCAGTACATTACTGTGAGGCGTTCTATGCCCTGACGGCGGAAGGCTATGACGACCTGGGGCGGTATCTGGAGGAGCACATCCGCTACGATGAGTCCCCGGTGGCCCTGTCCGCCGCCAAGGGGGCTCTCAGCCCGGCCATTGTTGCCGCTGCCCGGCGGGATGTAGGACTGCTCAATGACCTGCTGGCCCTCCCCTGGGCGGAGCTGTGCGAAGAGGGGGGACTGCCCCGGTGGAACTGCACACCCCTGCCGTCCTTTGACGTGTTCCGGCAGTTCTATGAGGAAAACGGCTGTGGGCAGTTCGCCCGGTATCGGGCCTTTGTGTGGCAGGATGGGGCGCTCATCCCGGTGGAGCGGCCGGACTGCCTCCCCACGGAGGAGATGCTGGGCTATCAGCGACAGCGGGACCAGGTGGCTGCCAACACCCGGGCGTTGCTCTCCGGTCGGCGGGTGAACAATATGC
>JAJQHP010000249.1 GCA_021199695.1 Clostridiales bacterium | reverse complement strand
TGCCGTAGCTCTGGTCGGCCCCGCCCCGGACGATTTTCCGCAGGAAGATGATGTCGTCGGCGCGCTTCTTGGCGGCGATGTTGTAGTTCCGCACGCCGGGGATGGTGTCCTCCAGCACGGTCAGCTCGTGGTAGTGGGTGGCAAACAGGGTCTTGGCCCCCAGCCGCTTTTTGTCGGCGCAGTATTCCAGCACCGCCCGGGCGATGCTCATGCCGTCGTAGGTAGAGGTGCCCCGTCCGATCTCGTCCAGGATGAGGAGAGAGCGGCTGGTGGCGTTTTTCAGGATGTCCGCCACCTCGGTCATCTCCACCATGAAGGTGGACTGTCCCCCCCGCCAGGTCGTCGGAAGCGCCGATGCGGGTGAACACCCGGTCCACCACCCCCAGCCGGGCGGAGCGGGCGGGGACGAAGGAGCCGATCTGTGCCATGAGGCAGATCAGGGCCACCTGACGCATATAGGTGGACTTGCCCGCCATATTGGGGCCGGTGATAATGGCCAGCGTCTCGTTTTTGCCGTCCATTTTCGTGTCGTTGGGGACGAAGAAGGTGTCCTTCAACACCTGCTCCACCACGGGATGGCGGCCGTCCACGATTTCGATGGCGGAGGAGTCGTCCACCACCGGCATGACGTACCGGTTCCGGACCGCCACGTCCGCCAGGGCGGTGAGCACGTCGATCTGGGCCACCGCCTCCGCCGTCCGCTGAATGGGCTCCGCCAGGGCAGCGCACCGGTCCTTCAGGTCGGAGAACAGCTGATATCCCAGATCGCCAATGCGCTCCCGGGCGTTGAAGATGGTGTTCTCCAGCTCCTTTAGCTCCGGATTGATGAACCGCTCGTTGTTGGCAAGGGTCTGCTTGCGGACGTAGTCCTCCGGCATATGCTCCGACTGGCACGGGGCACCTCGATGTAATAGCCAAAGACCTTGTTGTACCGGATACGGAGCTGCCGGATGCCCGTCCGCTCCCGCTCCCGGGCCTCCAGCTCGGCGATCAGGCTCTTGCTGTCCCGGAGGACCCGGTTGAGGTAGTCTACCTCCTCGTTGTAGCCCTCCCGTATCATGCCGCCTTCCCGCACCAGCAGGGGCGGCTCGTCCACGATGGCGGCCTCCAGGGTCTGCCGCAGCTCGCTCAGGTCGTCCAGCTCCCCCCGGAGCCGCTGCAACAGGGGGACGTTTTTCTGCGCCAGCAGCTCCTGCACTCTGGGGATGTGGGAGAGGCCCGTCCCCAGGGATTGCAGCTCCCGGCAGTTGGTGTTGCCGAAGACGATGCGGCCGATGAGCCGCTCCAGGTCGGTGATCTCCCGGAGGGTGTCCAGCAGCTCCTGCCGGGTCACCAGGTCGTCTGTCAGGGCGGCCACGGCGTTGAGCCGTCCGTTGATCTCCACCGGGGACAGGAGGGGCCGCTCCAGCCACTGGCGGAGCTTGCGCCCGCCCATGGCCGTTTTGGTCCGATCCAGCACCCACAGCAGGCTCCCCCGCTTCTCCTTGCCCCGGAGGGTCTCGGTCAGCTCCAGATTGCGCCGGGCGGTGAGGTCCAGCTCCATGTACCGCCCTGTCTCATAGTAGTCCAGGGTGCGGAGATAGCTGAGATTGGCCTTCTGCGTCTCGTGGAGATAGCCCAGCAGCGCCCCCGCCGCCTGGATGGCCCAGGGCCGGTTTTGGGGGACGGAGGCCAGCGTCTCGAACTGCTCCTCCGCCTGTGCTCTGGCCTGCTCCAGGAGAAAGCGGTCCCCTCCCGGCTCATAACAGCAGTTCAGCTTCTCCTGCAAAAAGGTGAGCAGCTCCTCCTGCTCCATGCACCGGGGAGACAGCACCGCCTCTCTGGGGGCGAACCGCCCCAGCTCGTTGAGGATGTGGGGCAGCACGTTCTCCCCGGCAAAGCCGGTGGTGGTCACCGCCCCGGTGGACAGATCGCAGAAGCACAGCCCCGCCCCGTCCTGCTCCAGACAGACGGCGGCAAGGTAGTTGTTCCGCCCCTCCTCCAGCATGGAGGCCTCTACCACGGTGCCGGGGGTGACCACTCTCGTCACGTCCCGCTCCACCAGCCCTTTGGCCAGGGCCGGGTCCTCCATCTGCTCGCAGATGGCCACCTTGTAGCCCTTGGCGATGAGCCGGGCCAGGTAGGACTCATAGGAGTGGTAGGGGACGCCGCACATAGGGGTCTGGTCCTCCTGGGGCTTGCCCCGGTCCCGGGTGGTCAGGGTCAGATCCAGCTCCTGGGACGCCACCTTTGCGTCCTCGTCGAACATCTCATAAAAATCACCCAGCCGGAAGAACAGCAGACAGTCCGGGTATTGCTCTTTGATTTGCAGATATTGCTTCCGCATGGGGGTCAGCTCTGCCGCCATTGATTTCTCCTTATCTTAACGATGTACGGATTCAGTCCGTGACCAGCTCCCCGAACAGCGCCCAGGTGGTGGAGCCGGTGATCTTCGCCTGCTGCCAGGTGCCGATGAGTGCGGCGTCGCCGTTTAAGTGTACCAGCCGTCCCCCGTCGGTGCGGGCGGTGAGGGTGTGCTTCCCGTCGTCGTTCTCCCCGTCCACCAGCACCCGCAGGGTTTTGCCTACATAGGCGGCGTGCTTTTCAGCGGAGATGCGGTTTTGCAGGTCCACCAGCCGCTGGAAGTTCCGGTTCTTCTCCTCCCGGCTCATGGGGTCGGGGAGCTTCGCCGCCGGGGTGCCCTCCCGGGGAGAGTAGATAAAGGTGAACAGGGCGTCGTAGCGCACCTGCTCCAGCAGGGAGAGGGTCTCCTCAAATTCCTCCGTGGTCTCCCCGGGGAAGCCCACGATAATGTCCGAGGTGAGGACGATGTCGGGGATCAGCTCCCTGAGGCGGCGAATTTCGTCCAGATAGGCCGCCCGGTCATAGTGACGGTTCATGGCTTTCAGCACCCGGTCGCTCCCCGCCTGGACGGGGAGGTGGAGGTGAGGGGCCACCTTCTCGCACCGGGCCATGGTCTCAAACAGCTTTTGGGAGGCGTCTTTGGGGTGACTGGTCATGAAGCGGATGAGGAAGTCCCCCGGAATGGCGTTGACCTGCTCCAGCAGGTCGGCAAAGTCCATGTCCAGCCCCAGGTCCTTGCCGTAGGAGTTGACGTTCTGGCCCAGGAGGGTGATGTCCTTGTACCCCTCCGCCGCCAGCTGCCGCACCTCGTCCAGAATCAGCTCCGGCGCACGGCTCCGCTCCCGGCCCCGGACGTAGGGGACGATGCAGTAGGTGCAGAAGTTGTTGCAGCCGTACATGATGGACACCCACGCCTTGAGCTTCCCCTTGCGCACCACGGGGAGGCCCTCGGCGATGACCCCCGGAGAGTCCGGGGTCTCAAAGACCCGCTTCTTCTGCTCCATCACCTGACACAGCAGCTCAGAGAACTTCCACAGCACATGGGGGCCAAAGACCAGGTCCACATGCCGGAAGGACTTTTTGATCTTCTCCGCCATGTGGGGCTCCTGCATGGCGCAGCCGCAGAGACAGATGATCTGGCCGGGCTTGTTCCGTTTCGTGTGGGTCAGGTGGCCCACGTTGCCCAGCACCCGCATCTCTGCGTGCTCCCGGACGGCGCAGGTGTTGATGACGATGACGTCCGCCTCCTGCTCGTCCTCGGTAAAGCCGTAGCCCATCTCGCTGAGCATCCCCCGGATCTGCTCCGAGTCCGCCTCGTTCTGCTGACAGCCGTAGGTGTCCACCAGGGCCAGGGGCTGGACGGGCAGGCGGGCGTTGCGCTCCATGACCTGCCGCCGAATCTCACGCTGACGCTCCAGCACCTCCGCCGAAATCAGCACGTCCTCACGTCTCAATGTGGTTCCTCCTCATGCGGCGCACAAATGCCGCCAATTCTCCAGAATAAAGGGATTATAGCACATTTCCCGTCGAGATACAAGGGAGAGATAGGAGGAGCCGCCGAAATCGGTCCCGCCTTTTGCCCGACTGACCGGCTC
>JAJQHP010000104.1 GCA_021199695.1 Clostridiales bacterium | reverse complement strand
CGCCGTCACCCAACAGGGTGTATACCCGGAAGTCCTTGCCCTGGAGCTTGGCCCCCTTTGCCATGCCCATGGCCACAGAGATGCCCTGGCCCAGAGAGCCGGTGGACATATCCACGCCGGGGACGGTGTGCATATTGGGGTGGCCCTGGAGATAGCTGTCGATGTGCCGCAGGGTGGGCAGGTCCTCCACCGGGAAGAAGCCCCGGTTGGCCAGGGCCGCATACAGCCCGGGGGCGGTGTGGCCCTTGGAGAGGACAAACCGGTCCCGTCCGTCCGCCTTGGGGTCCGCCGGGTCGATATTCATCTCCTTAAAATAGAGATAGGTAAACACATCCGCCGCGGACAGGCTCCCGCCGGGATGGCCCGCCTTTGCGCCGTGGGTGGACTCGATCACGCCCATCCGCACCCTGCACGCAGCGGCGGTAAGCTGTTTCTTTTTCTCTGAGGTCATTCTTTCACACTCCTTGATCGGAATCATTTGTCAGTTTTTGTCACAATACCCCGTCATTTTCGGGAATACTGGTCACATTATACACAAAGGATTCCCCCGGTGCAAGGGGGCACACCGGGGGAATCGTAGAAATCGCAAAATCTGCATCAGGCGAGGACAACATTGTCCGCCTGTGTTTAAATCTGGGAGATGAACTGGTTGACGAAGCACAGGGCCGCGCCCACGCAGGTGGACCAGTAGCCGTAGCTGGAGACGGTGCAGTAGCTGCCGTCCGTCTCGAAGCAGGAGAGCTTCTGCAGCCGCTGGCGCAGGTCGTACAGGTAGGGGCCGATATAGCCGCCCAGCAGGCCGCCCAGCACCGTCTGGCAGTCCAGGACCATGTGGATGTTATTGATGCCGATGGCCAGATGGTCCAGGTAGTCCTTCCACAGCTTCTGATACTCCTCGTTGCCGTTCTGGAGCCCCTCGAAGAAGGCCTCGATGGAGATGCCCAGGTCCTCGGAGATGCGGTTGGTGGAGCAGTACGCCTCCAGACAGCCCTTCTGGCCGCAGCCGCACTGGCGGCCGCCGGGGACGATGGTCATGTGGCCGAACTCGCCGCCGTGGAGGGTGTTGCCGTGGTAGGTGTCCCCGCCCAGGAGCATGGCCCCGCCGATGCCCCGGTGGAGGAACAGATAGACCATGTTCTTCTTCTCCGGGTTGACCCACCAGGTAGCCAGGCCCCCGGCGTTGGCGTCGTTCTCAAACTGCACAGGATAGGGGATGCGGCTGGCGATCCGGTTCAGATCCAGCTCGCTCACCGGCTGCATGGGGGACATCCCGGCGACCCCCTTCTCCATGTCCGGGATGCCGCAGACAGCGATGCCCACGCCCAGGAGACGGTTGGTGTCGATGCTGTTGGTGCGGATAAAGTCCTCGATGGCCTGGGCCAGGAAGTCGGCGTAGTCGTCGTCGTTGGCCAGAGGCTTGGTCACCCGCTGGCTGCACAGCAGCTGGGCGCGGATGTTGATGCAGGCCAGATGGATCCGCTGGTGGCCGATATACACGCCGATGGCCAGGCGGACATTGTTGGAGACGCCGATGGCCCGGGGCTTCCGTCCCCCGGTGGAATCAAAGGTGCCCTGGAACTCCAGCAGATCGGCCTCCTGAAGCTCCTTCAGGTTTTGGTCCACAGTGGGCAGGCTCAGAGACAGGGCCTGGGCAATATCCTGCTTGGTAACAGGGTGTCCGGCGGAATAGATATACCGGAACACACGATTGCGGTTCTGCCGCCGCAGCTCGGCAGTGTTGTGGGTTGCCATAACTCTTTACTCCTTTTACCGAACTTTTGGAAAAGTGATTCAACTTCATTTTCATTTTATCATACCGGCAGGAAAAATCAAGTCCAAAATGGAAATTTTGCGCACTTTTTTCAAAAAATGTGCAATATGCGCAAAATGACTTTTCTTTTCCTTTTGTAAATGTCTATTTTGACGATTTCCTTCCCGGGTAATCGTTTCTTTCCTGCGAAGCCGAAACATTTCCCCGCAAAACGCCCGGCTCCTTCCGACAGGAAGAGACATTTCCCTCTCCGGCGTGTGCATTATAGCATGATTTTTCCCCGGTGTCCACGAAATGTTGATGGGCAGTTTGTGAAAATTCTCTCCGGGAAAAAGCTCCTGTTCTGTTGGGGTTGTCGGTTTTCGGGTTTTCCTTTTTCCCGGAAATGTGGTACACTTAGGAAAGAAAATCATTCCGCCGGCAGACGGCGAAAGGAGGTGCGCCATGACTTGGCATCTCACCGACCCGGTGCAGTCTCTGCCCGGCATCGGCCCCGTCCGGGCCGCCCGGCTGGAAAAGCTGGGCATCGCCACGGCGAAGGACCTGCTGCTCTGGTATCCCCGGAGCTACGAGGACCGCCGGGAGGTGGCCCCCATCCGGGAGGCCCCCCAGGACCGCCCCGTCTGCGTCCGGGCCATGGTGGCCACCCCCGCCCGGGCCGCTCACATCCGGAAGGGCCTCGACCTGGTCAAGGTGAATGTGGTGGACGACCGGGACGCCATGGAACTGACCTTTTTCAACCAGAGCTATCTCCGCACCGCCCTGGTGCAGGGGAAGGTCTATCTGTTCTTCGGGACGGTGGAGCGGAAGGGCAGCCGCTTTCTCATGACCAATCCCGCCTTTGAGCCGGAGGAGAATCCGCGGTTCACCCGCTGCATCCTCCCCATCTACCCCCTGACGGCGGGCATCTCCAATCAGCTTTTGGTGGGGGCGGTGCGGCGCATTATGGAGGACTGCATCCAGCAGATTGGGGACCCCCTTCCCCCCTCCCTTCTCCGGGAGCATCAGCTGGCCCAGGCGGGCTACGCCATCCAGACCGTCCACTTTCCCCCCTCCTGGGAGGAGCTGGAGGTAGCCCGGCGGCGGCTCATCTTTGAGGAGCTGTTCTTCCTCTCGGTGGGTCTGGCCCGGCTCAAGGGCAGCGGCCAAAAGCAGCAGGGCGTCCCCTGCCGGTACTATGACCCGGCGGAGTACTGCGCCACCCTCCCCTTCACCCTCACCGGGGCACAGCAGCGGGCCATGGAGGAGGCCTTCCGTGACCTGACCTCCGGCTCCGCCATGAACCGGCTCATTCAGGGGGACGTGGGCAGCGGCAAGACGGTGGTGGCCGCCGCCTGCGCCTGGCTCATGGCGAAAAACGGCCTCCAGACCGCCCTGATGGTCCCCACGGAGATTCTGGCGGAGCAGCACGTCCAGACCCTGACCCCGCTGCTGGCAAAGAGCGGTCAGCGGGTGGGCCTGCTCACCGGCTCCATGCGTGCCAAAGAGCGGCGGGAGGTGCTCGCCGACCTGGCCTCCGGGGCCATCGACCTGATCGTGGGCACCCACGCCCTGCTCTCCGAAGGGGTGAGCTTCCACCGGCTGGGGCTGGTCGTCACCGACGAGCAGCACCGCTTCGGCGTGGGCCAGCGGGCGGCCCTGGTCGCCAAGAGCCAGGAGGCCCGGCGGCCCCACGTGCTGGTCATGTCCGCCACCCCCATTCCCCGGACTCTGGCCCTCATCGTCTATGGCGACCTGGAGATCTCCGTCATCGACCAGCGGCCCCCCGGCCGCCAGGACATTCAGACCATTCTGATCGGGGAGAGCAAGCGGCCCCAGATGTACGGCTTTGTCCGCAAGCAGGTCCAGGAGGGGCACCAGGTCTATCTGGTCTGTCCCGCCGTGGAGGAATCAGAAGAGCCGGTCCCCGGGGCCATGGACCTGAAAGCGGTCACGGCCTACGCCCGGGAACTGCAGGAGAAGGTTTTTCCCGACCTGCGGGTGGGGCTCATCCACGGCAGGCTGAAGGGGAAGGAGAAGGAGGCGGTCATGTCCGCCTTCTCCGCCGGGGAGCTGGACCTGCTGGTGGCCACCACCGTCATTGAGGTGGGGGTGGACGTGCCCAACGCCACCCTGATGGTCATTGAAAACGCCGAGCGTTTCGGCCTCTCCCAGCTCCACCAGCTCCGGGGC
>JAJQHP010000116.1 GCA_021199695.1 Clostridiales bacterium | reverse complement strand
GTGCGCACCTTCTGCATGAACCCCTACGGCCATGTGGTGGCGGAGAACGTGGAGGGCATCAACACGGTCAACGGCCACTCCTACTCCGACCCCAGCCTCCGGAGCGAGAACACCAATTTCGCCCTGCTGGTGTCCAACCGGTTCACCCAGCCCTTTAACGAGCCCTACCGCTACGGCAAGCACATCGCCTCTCTCAGCAATATGCTGGCCGGAGGAGTGCTGGTCCAGCGGTTCGGCGACCTGGTGGGGGGTCGGCGGACCAACGACCACCGGATGAGCAAGTCCTTTGTCCACCCCACCCTCACCGCCGCCGTGCCGGGAGATCTGTCCCTGGCCCTGCCCAAGCGACAGCTGGACGACATCATCGAGATGATCTACGCCCTGGACAAGCTGGCCCCGGGCACCGCCAACTACGACACCCTGCTCTACGGCGCGGAGGTGAAATTCTACTCCAGCCGCATCCAGCTTTCCAAGGAGCTGGAGACCCCCATGCCCGGATTTTTCGCCATCGGAGACGGGGCGGGCACCACCCGGGGCCTGGCCCAGGCGGGGGCCTCGGGCATCAAGGTGGCCCGGGTGATCGCCGACAGATTGGGCAGCCTCGGCTAACAGAGGGAAAAAGTACAGAATGAAATGGGAGAGGCCCCGGGGTTGCCGGGGCCTCTTCCTTTACGGGAAGAATTATGTCCCGGACGGACGGGGTGAATATTCATCCCCGGGACTTTTGAAAAAAATGACCGGTCTGTCGGCGGAAATTCGGTTCCACAGGACTTTTCCACATTTTCCACAGAGTTTTGCACACCGGATTTCCAATCAAATGAGGAAAAAATATGCATTGGTGGGTTGACGTAACAACATGACAAGGGGAACCCGGCGGGAAAGGTCGGGAAGAGGGGCCCTTCCCCGAACAGGGTCAAAAAGTTTTGGAAGGAACCTTTCTATACAGACAGCCCCCGAAGGAGCGGGGAAAAAGGACCGCTCCGGGGGCTGCTGCTGGGTTCAGCGATAGTCCCTGGGAGAGACGTGGTAGGCGTTTTGAAAGGCCCGGAGGAAGGTGGAGTAGTCCGCAAATCCGCTCTGACTGGCGGCCTTCATCACCGGGGTCCCGGAGCGGAGAAGGGAGGTGGCCAGGATGAGCCGCTTTTGCAGGACGTATTGGTGGACGGTGCAGCCGGTAATCTCCCTGAACCGGTGCATCAGCCAGGAGGGGGAGAGGAAGAACTGCTCCGCCAGGCGCTGGACCGACAGGGACTCCGTCAGATGGGCGTTGATATAGGCCATGATCTCGTCGATTTTGGGATCGGAGCGGAAGGACTGCCCTCCCTCCGGGGCCAGATTGCCAAGACTGCCCCGGTTCAGGTGGATGAGAAACTGGAGGCAGCAGGTGCGGGCCAGCAGGTCGTGGCCGAAGCCCTCGTCATCCAGGGCGCGCTCCAGCTGGGCCAGCAGATCCATGAGCTGTCCCCGGTTGCCGGTGCGGACCAGGTGAAAGCCGGTCTCCCTCACCCGCTGAAAACAGGGGGAGAGGCCTTCCGACTCCAGAAAGTCCGGGGCCAGCCACAGGATGTACCGCTCATAGGTGGCCCCGCCGATGTCCGGCTGGTGGATGTGGTGATGGGGCACCAGCAGCAGGTCGCCGGGGGAGAGAAAGTAGGCCCTGCCCTCCACGGTGTAGGTCACCTGGCCGGAGAGAAAGACCACCACCTTGTCAAACTCGTGATAGTGATAGGAGAACCGCTGGGCCCGGGTCTCCTTGAGGTGGAAAAGCCGGAACTCCTCCAGCAGATAGCCCCGCCGGTCGGCGTCCGGGGGCGGCTGAGTGGTCATGGATGGACGCCTCCTCTCCGGGAATGGTATTTCTATACAGATTATACCATACAAAACCGGAAGAAAAAAGGAAATTAGCCTATTTTCATTCATCAGGATTGCATAGGGAGAAAATTTACGCTATAATACCGTCGATTGTGATAAAAGAACCGGTAACGGGAGAGGAATGACGGAAGATGAACTACGCAGAGGAGTCGCTAAAGCTGCATTACCAGTGGGCGGGCAAGCTGTCCACCGTCCCCAAGATGGAGGTCAAAGACAAGGACGCCCTGAGTCTGGCCTACACCCCCGGGGTGGCCCAGCCCTGTCTGGAGATCCAGAAGGACCTGTCCAAGAGCTATGAGCTGACCGGACGCTGGAATACGGTGGCTGTGGTCACCGACGGCTCCGCCGTCCTGGGCCTGGGGGACATCGGCCCCGAGGCGGGGATGCCGGTGATGGAGGGCAAGTGCGTCCTGTTCAAGGCCTTCGGAGATGTGGACGCCGTCCCCCTGTGTGTGCGTAGCCATGACGTGGATGAGATCGTAAACACGGTGGCTCTGCTGGCCGGCTCCTTCGGGGGCATCAATCTGGAGGACATCTCCGCCCCCCGCTGCTTTGAGATCGAGCGGAAGCTCAAGGAGCGGTGCGACATTCCGGTGTTCCACGACGACCAGCACGGCACCGCCGTGGTGGTGCTGGCGGCGCTGACCAACGCCCTGCGGCTGGTGGGCAAGCGGATGGAGGATATCCGGGTGGTCACCTGCGGCGCCGGGGCGGCGGGCATCGCCATCATCAAGCTGCTCCAGGCCCGGGGCCTGCACAACGTCATCATGTGCGACCGGAAGGGGGCCATCTACGAGGGCCGGGAGGGCCTGAACGACGCCAAGCGGGAGATCGCCGCCGTCACCAACCGGGAGCGGCGTTCCGGCTCTCTGGCGGAGGTGCTGGCCGGAGCGGACGTGTTCATCGGGGTCTCCGCGCCGGGGATGGTCACCGCCGGGATGGTAAAGACCATGGCACCCAACGCCATCCTGTTCCCCATGGCCAACCCCACCCCGGAGATCATGCCGGAGGAGGCGCTGGCCGCCGGGGCCGCCGTGGTGGGCACCGGGCGCTCCGACTTCCCCAACCAGATCAACAACGTCCTGGCCTTCCCCGGCATCTTCCGGGGGACCTTCGACGTCCGGGCCAGCGACATCAACGACGCCATGAAGATCGCCACCGCCAACGCCCTGGCCTCCCTGGTGTCGGAGGAGGAGCTGAGTGCGGACTACATCCTCCCCCATGCCTTTGACGAGCGGGTGAGAGGGGCGGTGGCCTCCGCCGTGGCTCAGGCTGCCCGGGAGAGCGGCGTGGCGAGGATCTGATCGGAACAGCGTCATATTATTTATATTTTATATTGACCGGGGACGGTAAGCCGCAAAGAGACGGCCCACCGTCCCCGGTCTGTTGTTTTTTGGAGCGAGAGAGACAGGCCGGGACATAGAAAACGCCTCATCGGGCCATACTCACCTCATCTGAGAAAAGAGAGGGTGGAGAGATGAGCCTGTTTGGAGCGGGGGCCGGCCATGTGGCCCACCATCCCAGGCGGGAGCCGGAGTTTGACGGCCCTCTGACCTGGGAACGGGTGGAGGCGGTGTTTGCCGACTGCGAGGATTTTTCCCACAAGGAGGTGCGTCCGCCCAACTGGGAGACGGGTATCCGGGTCTGCTGGCTGGGAGGGATGGTGCGCAGCGAGCGGCTGAACGACTATGTGCTCCGGCCTCTGGGGACGCTGGACATCCCCCAGGGGGAGCGGCCCACCCGAGCCCTGCTGTACGGAGGTGTGTGGAACCAGGACGCCCAGGAGCAGACCACGGTGGACGATACGGTGGCCCAGCTGCTGGAGGGGAGCTGCGCCCTGTTCCTTCCGGACGGGGTCATCACCTGCTCGGTGGAGACGGAGGAAAAGCGGTCGGTCTCTGAGCCGGAGAACGAGACGGAGATGAAGGGGGCCAGAGACAGCTTTGTGGAGTCGGTGCGCACCAACACCTCGCTTATCCGGCGGCGGCTCCGCTCTCCACATTTAAAGATACAGCGTCATGTGGTGGGCCGCCAGACCCGGACGCCGGTGGAGCTGCTCTGGCTGGAGGGTCTCACCG
>JAJQHP010000071.1 GCA_021199695.1 Clostridiales bacterium | reverse complement strand
GGACTCCATGTCCGGCTCCTTTATGGACCTGGACGTGCCCCCCACCCTGGTCTCCTTCGCCATCGCGCCGGAACAGGCGGGGCAGATCGTCTCCGCCGCCTTCAAGGAGACGGACAAGCCGGTCTATCTGTTCCGGGCCCCCGCCGGGGACTACGCCGGGACACGGGCCATGTGGGCGGAATACCGCTCTCTGGTGCGCTCCGGCAAGGTCCGGGCGGCCTGGGCTCTGTCCTCTGGCGGCGTGGCGGAGGGCCTGATGAAGATGGCCTTCGGCAACGGCATTGGTTTCCGGGGCAATGGACATCTGACCGCTGAGCTGCTGTTCTCCAGGGGCTACGGCTCCATCATCGCTCAGCTCACCGAGGATATCCCCGGCTTTGGCGAGAAGCTGGGCGAGACCACGGCGGAGCCGGTGCTGGAGGTCTGCGGCGTTCGGGTGCCTCTGGAGGAGCTGACCCGCCGCTGGGAGGGGACGCTGGAGGAGGTCTATCCCACCCAGGCGAAGGCGGAGACCAGCAACGCCCCGGTGCTCTCCTGCACCGTGCGCCCCGTCTCCCGGCCCGCCGTCAAAACGGCCCGGCCCAGGGCGGTCATCCCCGTGTTCCCCGGCACCAACTGCGAGTATGACACCGCCAACGCCTGCCTCCGGGCGGGCATCGAGCCGGAGATCCTGGTCATCCGCAATCTCAACGTGGAGCAGCTGCTGGAATCCGAGGGCGAGCTGGAGCGGGCCATCCGCAAGGCCCAGATGATCGTCCTGCCCGGGGGCTTCTCCGGCGGCGACGAGCCGGAGGGCTCCGGCAAGTTCATCGCCTCCTTCTTCCGCAACCCCCGTATCAAGGATGCGGTGCATGATCTCCTGAAAAACCGGGACGGCCTGATGCTGGGCATCTGCAACGGTTTCCAGGCGCTGGTCAAGCTGGGCCTGGTGCCCTATGGGGAGATTCGGGATTTGGACGAGAGCTGCCCCACCCTGACCTTCAACCTGATCGGACGCCGCCAGAGCCGCTACTGCGATACCCGGGTGGCCTCGGTGAAGTCCCCCTGGATGCTGAAATGCCATGTGGGCGACGTGTACACCGTCCCCGTGTCTCACGGCGAGGGCCGGTTCGTGGCCCCGGAGCCGGTGCTGGAGCAGATGATCGCCAACGGCCAGGTGGCCACCCAGTACGTGGGCGGCGGCGGATTCCCCTCCATGGACATCTCCGCTAACCCCAACGGCTCCGTCTGCGCCATCGAGGGCATTTTCTCTCCGGACGGCCGGGTCTTCGGCAAGATGGGCCACACCGAGCGGTGGAACCCGGGCGTGGCCCAGAACATCCCCGGCGAGAAGCTCATGCCCATCTTCGAGTCCGGCGCACTCTATTTTAAGTGAGAACGCCCCGCCCCGGCGCTGTCCGGGGACGGGAGAAGGGAAGTGGCCCCATGGATGCGCTGATCTTCGACGTGGACGGCACCCTTTGGGACTCCCGGCAGGTGGTGGCCGACGCCTGGAATCAGGTGGTGCTGGAGGAGCTGGGCTACCGTCCCGGCTACGACCGGGAAAACATCAGCTATCTGTTCGGCAAGACCATGACCGCCATCGCAGACAGTCTCTTTCCCCAGCTGCCCCCGGAGGAGCGATACCGCATCGCCCGCCGGTGCTTCCGGGATGAGAATGCCGCCCTGGAAAAGACTCCCGGCGACTTCTATCCCGGCGTGCTGGAGACCATCCCACGGCTGGCGGAACGGCTGCCCCTGTACATCCTCTCCAACTGTCAGGCAGGGTACATCGACATCATGGTGGGGCACACCGGCCTGGCCCGGTGCTTCTCCGGCTGGATGTGCTTTGACGACACGGGACTGCCCAAGGGGGAGAATTTAAAGCTGCTGGTGACTCGCCACGGACTGCGCAGCCCGGTCTATGTGGGGGACACCCAGGGGGATTGGGAGGCCTGCCAGCAGGCGGGCGTTCCCATGATCTTCGCCGCCTACGGTCTGGGAACGGTGGACGCCGCCATCCCCGCCATCCAAAGGTTTGACCAGCTAACAGAGCTGGTGGACGGGAACGTCCTCTGAAAACTGCATAACAGGATACAGGCCCGGCAGATTTCCCGTCTGCCGGGCCTTATCTGTCCGGAGTTTCACCAAAATACCCAATGACTTTTCAAAATCATCTTGACTTTTTAGCAAAAAGAGCATAAGATAAATGGCAGAAAAAGCGGTTGCGCAAGGGAGACGCCGCCGCAGCATATCTTTGACCGGAGCAGGGACAGAAGGAGACAGGGGAGCATGGCACAGACAACGGATCGAAAGATATATACCATTGACGAGGTCGCCCGGGAGCTGGGCATCAGCAAGACCACCGTGTCCCGGGCCATCTCCGGCAAGGGCCGGATCAGTGCGGAGACCCGGGCCAGAGTGCTGGAATTCATTCAGAAACACAACTATCGCCCCAACATGGTGGCCCGTGGCCTGGCCCAGAGCCGGACATATAACATCTGTCTGGTGCTGCCCAGCGACCACGCCATCGATGATATGCCCTTTTTCCAGCGGTGCATGGCCGGGGTCTGCGAGATGGCCGCCAGCCGGGACTACGACGTGGTGCTGTCCATGGTCACCGACCGGGACGCATCTCACCTCCAGCGCATCCTGGAAAACCGGAAGGTGGAGGGGGTGCTCTCCACCCGGACCACGGTGGAGGACCCGGTGGTCAGTCTCATGCGGGAGAGCGAGCTGCCCTTTGCGGTCATCGGCACCTCCGACGACCCGGAGCCCATCCACGTAGACAACGACCAGCGGGACGCCTGCCGGGAGCTGACCTTTATCCTGCTCATGCGGGGCATCCGTAACATGGGCCTCATCGGGGGCAATCCCCGGCACCTGGTCAACGAAAACCGGCTCCAGGGATTCCTGGACGCCCACGAGTCCCTGGGCATCCCGGTGCGGCAGGAGCTGATCCGGATGGGTGTGATCAACGACCTCCAGGTGAGCAAGGCGGTGGAGGAGCTGCTGGCCGCCGGGTGCGAGTGCATCGTCAGCGGCGACGACACCATCTGCCGCCTGGTCATGACCGACCTGGCCAGACGGAGGATGCGGGTCCCGGAGGACGTGAAGATCGCCAGCTTTTATAACAGCGTTCTGCTGGAACAGAGCGCCACGCCGGTCACCAGTCTCCGCTTCGACGCCCGGGAGCTGGGCCGCACCGCCTGTAAGCTGCTGCTGGACCGGATGAACGGTCTGGAGGTGCAGGACGAGACCCATCTGGGCTATCAGGTCATCCTCCGGGAGTCCACAAAATAGCCTGTTTCAGCGTTGGAGCGAAACAGTTTCGCATACTTTTTGCAGGTGAGCAACCGATTGCAAAGAAATTTCAGGCTGAAAAACAAGCTTTCAGGTAAAATTCGACAAAAAGCAGCGGTCTGAATTGTGCAAAATAGAGCGTTGACAATAAAAGTCACCTCTGGTATGATATGCTGTAAAGGATACATGAAAAAACTTGTTTGAAGTTCGTTGCGCAAGTTGCGCACGCTTGGAAGGAAAGATGCCACAACAGTGAACTACGGGGGATATCCCCGAAAATGATAGTTCAAAAAACATGAAGGAGGAACAAACAACAATGAGCAAGATCAAGAAGCTGCTGGCGCTGGTCATGGCGTTGGCAATGGTTCTGTCTCTGGCGGCCTGCGGCGGCAGCGACAGCACCAGCGACACCTCCACCGACGACACCACCACCGAGGACAGCACCGACGATACCGAAGAGGCTGCTGACACCGAGGAGGCCGAGGACACCGCTGAGGAGACCTCCGGCGAAGCCACCGCCTCCGGCGACGTCATCTCCCTGACCGTCTGGGGCGCTGAGGAGGATCAGACCCTGCTGGCCGAGCTGGTCGCTGGCTTCGAAGAGGCCTATGCCGACTATGCCACCTTCGACATTCAGATCGGCGTGGAGTCCGAGTCCACCGCCAAGGACACCATCCTCACCGACATCG
>JAJQHP010000202.1 GCA_021199695.1 Clostridiales bacterium | reverse complement strand
TCTAACGAATAAACTCTTTCCCTTTTCTCGGTCTCACATCATTGACAAATGGACAATGTGACAAAAGGGTGTCAGAGCGGTGACTTTTTTATCTGGGCGAACCGGCGGGGATATTTTGCCGGGGTGGGACGCGTTTTTTCCACCCGCACGACGCAGTGGGTGACCTCCGTCTCCGGGATGGTATAGACGTAGTCCTGCCGGAGCTGGCCCCCCAGAATGGAGATGCATCGCCCGGCGGCGTTCTTTTCCTCCCGGCAGTCCGGCCCCTTCATGGCGAGAAATACTCCGCCGGGGCGGAGAAAGGGGAGACACAGCTCGCACAGCGTCCCCAGGTCGGCCAACGCCCGGGAGGTGACGATGTCAAACTGCTCCCGGAATTCCTCCGACCGGGCCAGCTCCTCCGCCCGTCCGTGGATGGCGGTCACGTCGGCGGCCCCCAGCTCCGAGGCGATCTGCTGAAGCCAGGAGATGCGCTTTCCCAGGCTGTCCAGCAGGGTGAGGGAGATGCTCGGCTCCACCAGCCGGAGCACCAGGCCGGGAAAGCCTGCGCCGGTGCCCACGTCCAGCACCCGCTTGCCGGCGAAATCCGCGGCGTGGAGCAGAGCGGCAGAATCCAGCATATGCAGCCGGGCCACCTGCTCCGGGTCGGTGATGGCGGTGAGATTCATGTATTGGTTTTGCTCCAGCAGGAGAGCGGCGTATTGTTCCAGCCGGGGGACGGAATCGGTGGGGAGAGACAGGGCCTCCAGGCCCCGGGTGAGAATGTCTTTCATGGACGGCTCCTTGACGGAAGAATAAAGAACTGGAAGAAAATGGAAAATCAAACCGGGACACAGGTCGCCAAAGGCCGAACAGGGGAGATGCCCGTGTCCGGCCTGAGACGGCGTTGTAAAGTTGCGGTGAATGGCTCAAAGGCCCAGAGCGGCGGCCACCTGCTGGATACCCAGCACCAGCATGAGCAGAGCGGCGGCGGTGCAGCCGATGCCCAACAGCAGATAGACTGCCGGATTTCCGGGGCCGTCTGCGTGGATGGCTTTCCACCGGTTGTTGAAGCACTGGGCGGCCATTCCTCCGCAGAGGGGAAAGAGCATAATGCCGGTGATGCCGCTCATAAGGGTGGTGGTGGCGATCCAGTAGGTGGACAGGAGGACGATGATGATCATGTAGACCACGCCCACCATGGCCCAGATCCGTTTATTTTCCATTCTGCTCCTGCTGCTTGAGCAGGTCCCGGATCTCGGTCAGTAGCTCCTCGGTGGTGGGACCGGCAGGGGCCTCAGGGGCAGGCTCCTCCTCCTTTTTGGGGGTGAGCTTGTTGACCACCTTGACGATCCAGAACACCACAAAGGCAGTGATGAGGAAGGTAATAACGGCGTTGATGACGGCGCCGATGCCGAAGGGGCCTACCGTGATAGAGGCAAAGTCTGCCTCACCCATGATCAGGGCGATGATGGGGGTCAGCAGGTTTTCCACGATGGAGGTGACGATGGCGGTAAAGGCGCCGCCGACGACAACACCAACAGCCATGTCCAGCACGTTGCCGCGCATAATAAAGGTCTTAAATTCATCCACCAGCTGGGTTTCTTTTCCATAGAGCGTTCCCTCTTTCTGAATTTTCATCTGTTCTGGTGTTGACCGGACAGCCGACAGGGTGTTACTGAGCCTCCTCGGCGGCGGGCTCGGACTCCTCCTCGGCGGTGGCTTCCTCGGCCACCTCGACGGTGACGTCCACCTCTACCTCCGGCTCCTCAGCAGGGGCAGCCTCTTCGGCGGCGGCATCTTCGGCAGGGGCCTCCTCGGCATCGGGAGCAGCCTCTTCGGCGGCAGCCTCCTCAGCGGGGGCCTCCTCCTTCTCCTTGCCGATGAAGGGGAGCAGCTCCATGGTGTAGGTGTCCTCCTCCTCGCCAACGGACTTTTTCAGGTTCCAGAGCAGGCCACCCAGCTCCAGTTCGCCGGTCTCCTTGTCGGACTTGAAGTGATAGGGGATCAGGCTGGCGGCCAGGGCGACGGCTCCGGCAGCTCCGATGACTTTGACGATCTTTTTCATTTTGTGAAGAACCTCTTTGTCTTCTTTTTGTGTGTGGTGTGGACGGTACAGACGGGGATGGTTGATGCAATATCAGAAAAGCCCAGGGCTTATGCTGATGGGAGTAATGGCGCTCAATCCTGGGGCGGGATATAGGTCTTGGCCTTCTCCAGCTTGGTCTTGCCGCCCATGTAGGGGCGCAGGGCCTCGGGGATGTCCACGGAGCCGTCGGCGTTGAGATTGTTCTCCAGGAAGGCGATGAGCATACGGGGCGGGGCCACGCAGGTGTTGTTCAGGGTGTGGGCCAGCTGATTCACCGTTTTGACCTTCTTCTTGCCCTTCTTGTCCACCGTCTCCACCTGCTGGCTGTAGCGGATGCCCAGTCGCCGGGCCTGGGCGTCGCCCAGGTTGGAGCAGGAGCAGACCTCGAAGTACTTCTGCTGCCGGGGGGACCAGGCCTCGATGTCGCAGCTTTTGACCTTCAGATCGGCCAGGTCGCCAGAGCAGCACTCCAGCTGGCGCACCGGGATGTCCAGAGAGCGGAACAGGTCCACCGAGTTTCTCCACAGCTTCTCATACCAGTCCATGGATTCTTCCGGCTTGCAGATGACGATCATCTCCTGCTTCTCGAACTGGTGGATGCGGTAGACGCCCCGCTCCTCCAGGCCGTGACTGCCCTTCTCCTTGCGGAAGCAGGGGGAATAAGAGGTCAGGGTCAGGGGCAGCTCCTGCTCGGGAATGATCTGCCCGTTGAATCGGGCGATCATGGAGTGCTCCGAGGTGCCGATGAGGTAAAGGTTGTTTTTGGGGTCGGTGACGGTGGGGTCGTCGATCTTGTACATCATGGCGTCCATCTCGGGGAAGGACATGACACCCTCCACCATCTCGCCCCGGATCATATAGGGAGGAATGACATAGGTGAAGCCCCGGTCAATCATAAAATCTCTCGCATAGGCCAGCACCGCCTCGTGGAGCCGGGCGATGTCGCCAATGAGATAGTAGAACCCGGTGCCGGAGACTCTACGGGCGCTGGTCAGGTCGATGCCCGCAAAGGAGGCCATAATGTCGGTGTGGTAGGGGACAGGGAAGTCGGGAACCTTTGGCTCTCCGAACCGCTGCACCTCCACGTTGCAGGAGTCGTCCGGCCCGATGGGGACGGAGGGGTCGATGATGTTGGGGATGACCAGCATGATCTCCCGCACCTTGGCGTCCAGCTCGGCCTGCTTCGCCAGCAGAGCCTCCCGCTCTTCGGATTCGGAGGTGACCTGTGCGGTGAGCTGGGCGATTTTCGCCTCGTTCTCCTCTGCCAGGGCGGGATTCTTCTTGGCCTGGCCCTTCAACATACCGATTTGCTTGGAGAGGGTGTTGCGGTTGGCCTGGAGCGCTTCGGCCTTCTGCTTGGCGTCCAGCGCCTGGGCGTAGAGGTCGATGACTTGGTCCACCAGGGGCAGCTTTTCGTCCTGGAATTTGTTTTTGATATTCTGCTTGACAACCTCCGGGTTGTCGCGGACAAATTTAATGTCTAACATAACATCCACCTTGTTTGGTTATTGGCGGGACAGGAGTCCCAGTAACAGTTATTTTAGTCTTACAGACTGCGCTGTGTCAATACGGAACAGGGAAAATTACGCTTTTTCCCGTTTTGGAAGCCCTTGCAGCGCGTCCAGCAGGTCGTTCAGGTCGTCTACGCCGTAATACTCCAGCTCTAACCGGCCCTTGCGCTTGCCGGAGACGATTTTGACCTTGCGGCCCAGCTTGTCGCCCAAATCCTTGGCGGCCAGCGCCGCATAATCCACCGCCAGAGGGTCAGGCGCGGGCTTAGGCGGTTCTTCCGGTTGGGGGGCGGAGAGTTTTTTCGCCAGCTCCTCCGCCTGACGGACGGAAAGGGAATCCGCGATAATTTTCTCCGCCAGGGCATACCGGGCATCCTCGTCTGTCACGGATAGAATGGCTC
>JAJQHP010000194.1 GCA_021199695.1 Clostridiales bacterium | reverse complement strand
CTCCTGCGGCATTGCCGTCGCCCAGCGGGGACAGCTCCGGGTCCACAAGGGCAAGGGGTTGGTGCCCGACGTGTTCACCATGCAGGATCTGGAATCCTTCCGGGGAGCCAACGTGGCCATCGGCCATGTGCGCCATGCCACTAACGCCGCCTCGGTCAACCCTGCCAACATCCAGCCTCTGCTGGTGCGCCACGCCTCCGGCTCCATGGCCCTGTGCTACAACGGCACCCTGGCCAACGGCCGCTCTCTCCGGGCAGAGTCGGAGAACCGGGGCGGCATCTTCCAGGGCACCAACGACGCAGAGGTCATTGCCTATCTCATCGTCCGGGAGCATTTGCGCACCCACACCCTGGAGGACGCGGTCATCAACGCCATGGAGTATATGATCGGGGCCTATTCCATGGTGCTGCTCCAGTCGGACAAGCTCATCGCCGCCCGGGACCCCAACGGCTTCCGTCCCCTGTGCATTGGGCGCATTGACGACGACTACATCTTCGCCTCCGAGTCCTGCGCCATCGAGGCGCTGGGGGGCGTTTTCCTCCGGGACGTGGAGCCGGGAGAGGTAGTGGTGGCCCAGGACGGAGAGCTGAAGAGCTTTCACTGCCGTATCCGGGCCGCCCGCCGCTCCCTGTGCCTGCTCGAGCTGATCTACTTCGCCCGGCAGGACTCGGTCATCGACGGCTGCGCCGTGGGGGCCGTCCGGGAGGCCGCAGGCCGGGAGCTGGCCCGGCAGAACACTGTTCAGGGCGATCTGGTCATCGGCGTCCCCGACTCCGGCATCGCCGCCGCCATGGGCTTTGCCAGTGAGTCCGGCATCCCCTACGACATCGGCCTGATGAAAAACCGGTACATCGCCCGGACCTTTATCCAGAGCCAGAAGTGGGAGCAGGAAAAGAGCCTGCGCATCAAGCTCAACGCCGTCAGCGCCACCGTCCGGGGCAAGCGGGTGATTTTGGTGGACGACTCCATCATCCGGGGCCGTACCTGCGCCCGAATCGTCAGGCTCCTCCGGGACGCCGGGGCGAAGGAGGTCCATATGCGGGTCTCCTCTCCCCCCCTTCCGGTATCAGTGCCATTTCGGCACCGCCACCCCTCCCGCGGAGGACATGGTGGCCAACGGCCGCACCCCGGAGGAGGTCTGCCGCATCATCGGGGCGGACTCCCTCCAGTATCTCTCCCTGGAGAGCCTGAAACGGCTGGCCGGACGGGAGGGGCTGGGCTTCTGCGACGCCTGCTTCACCGGAGACTATGTGCTCCCCGTCCGGGAGGCTGACCCCCGTCAGCTCTCCATGTTCCCAACTTTAGAATGACAGGAGGAACCCGAAAGATGAATCCCAACAGCAACAGCAGTCAGTCCGCCTCCTACGCCGCCGCCGGTGTGGATGTCACCGCCGGTTATGAAGCGGTCAGCCGTATCAAGCCCCTGGTGGCCTCTACGGTGGTCCCCGGCGTCCTGGGGGGCATTGGGGACTTCGGCGGTATGTTCGAGCCCCAGATGCAGGGTATGCGCCGCCCGGTGCTGGTCTCCGGCACCGATGGCGTGGGCACCAAGCTCAAGCTGGCCTTCCTGATGGACAAGCATGACACCGTGGGCATCGACTGCGTGGCCATGTGCGTCAACGATATCATCTGCTCCGGCGCGCTGCCCATGTTCTTCCTGGACTATATCGCCTGCGGCAAGAACCAGCCTGCGAGGATCGAGGCCATCGTCTCCGGCATTGCCGGCGGCTGCCGCCGGGCGGGCTGCGCCCTCATCGGCGGGGAGACCGCTGAAATGCCCGGCTTCTACCCGGAGGACGAGTACGACCTGGCAGGCTTCTCCGTGGGCCTGGTGGACTACGACAAGCGCATCACCAGCGACCGGATGGAGGACGGCGACATTCTCCTGGGCCTTGGCTCCTCCGGCGTCCACTCCAACGGCTACTCCCTGGTGCGTAAGGTGCTGGACATCAACAACACCTACGACCGGTACTACGGCGAGCTGGGCTGCACCCTGGGCGAGGAGCTGCTCAAGCCCACCCGCATTTATGTGGAGGCCATCCGCTGCCTGATGGAGTGCGGCATCGACATCCACGGGGTAAGCCACATCACCGGCGGCGGTCTGTATGAAAACGTTCCCCGGATGATGCCCCAGGGCCTCACTGCCCGTATCAACGTCAACTCTATCCCCCAGATGCCCATTTTCTCTATCATCCAGCAGGCCGGGAATATTCCCGCCCACGATATGTACAACACCTTCAACATGGGCGTGGGCATGGTGCTGGCCGTCCCCAGAGATCACGCGGGAGAGGCCATGAACCTGCTGGTCCAGAACGGAGAGCGGGTCTCGGTCATCGGCCACGTCTGCAAGGGCGAGGGCGGCGTAGAGGTGCTGCTGTGAAGCGGATCGCCGTCCTGGTCTCCGGCGGAGGCACCAACCTCCAGGCCCTCATCGACGCCCAGAGCCGGGGCGAGCTGGGGCCGGGGGAGATCGCCGCGGTCATCTCCTCCTCCCCGGAGGCTTACGCCCTCCGCCGGGCGGAGCAGGCGGGCATCCCCGGCTATGTGGTCAGCCGGAAGGACTTCCCCTCTAACCAGGCCATGACCGCCAGCCTCACCCGGCTGCTGGGGGAGCTGGAGATCGACCTGGTGGTGCTGGCAGGCTTCCTCTACGTGCTCACGGAGGAGCTGATCGAGGCCTATCCCAACGCCATCATCAACGTCCATCCCGCCCTCATCCCCTCCTTCTGCGGCGAGGGGGCCTATGGCCTCCACGTCCACGAGATGGCCCTGGCCTACGGGGTGAAGGTCTCCGGCGCCACCGTCCACTTTGTCAACGAGCAGTGCGACGGCGGCCCCATTATCCTCCAGCGGGCGGTCCCCGTGGAGGAGGGGGACACCCCCCAGACCCTCCAGCGGCGCATTATGGAGCAAGCGGAGTGGAAGCTGCTGCCCCAGGCGGTGCGTCTGTTCTGCCAGGGAAGGCTCCGGGTGGAGGGGCGGATCGTCCATATCTTGCCCGATAATTGATTTCATTCTGATACAGTGAGGTGTGCCATGAAACCCCTTGATCTCATGCAGGAGCTGCGGCGCAATCCCTATCCCGGGCGGGGCATCGTCCTGGGCCGGAGCGCCGACGGCGAAAAGGCCGTCATTGCCTATTTCATTATGGGCCGCAGCGAGAACAGCCGGAACCGCATTTTCTCCGTCACTGAGGACGGCATCCGTACCGAGGCCTACGACCCCTCCAAAATGGTAGACCCCTCTCTCATCATCTACCACCCTGTCCGCAAGGTGGGCAATCTGACTGTTGTCACCAACGGCGACCAGACGGACACCATTATGGAGGCGCTCAATCAGGGCCACTGCTATCGCCACGCCCTGCAGACCCGCACCTTCGAGCCGGACGGCCCCAACTATACCCCCCGTATCTCCGGCGTGGTGAAGCCGGACGGGGGCTACAACCTCTCCATCCTCAAGAGCTTCAACGGCGACCCGGCCTTCTGCAACCGGTACTTCTTCGAGTATGACGGGGCCCCCGCCGGGTACGGCCACTTTATCCACACCTATCAGGGGGACGGCAGCCCCCTCCCCTCCTTTGAGGGTGAGCCGGAGCTGGTGGGTATTCCGGCAAGCTCCGCCGCTGAGCTGGCGGACCTGATTTGGAACAGCTTGAACGGGGAGAACAAGGTCTCCCTCTTTGTCCGCACCATCGACCTGGAGACCCAAAAGACCGACGACGTGATCATCAACAAGCATACCCGGTGAGGAGGCACTGTCATGAAGGAACTGGAACTGAAATACGGTCTGAACCCCAACCAGAAGCCGTCCAAAATCTACATGGCGGACGGCAGCGAGCTGCCCATCACCGTGCTCAACGGCCGCCCGGGGTATATCAACTTTATGGACGCCTTCAACTCCTGGCAGCTGGTCAGCGAGCTGAAAGCCTCTACCGGTCTGCCCGCCGCCGCCTCCTTTAAGCACGTCTCCCCCGCCGGGGCCGCCGTGGCAAAGCCCCTGACGGACATCGACCGTCACA
>JAJQHP010000064.1 GCA_021199695.1 Clostridiales bacterium | reverse complement strand
TCAGTTGTCTGCAAAGCACCCCTGACATAGACGTGCTGGTGATGGACACCGTGCTGAAAAACATGGACGGGCTGGAGCTGCTGGGGGAGATGAGCCGGATGCAGGGGCCGCGGCCCCTGACGCTGGTGCTGTCCAACTTCCTGCGGGGCAACCTGGTCAACCAGGCGGCGGAGCTGGGCGCGGACTTCTTCCTGCTCAAGCCCTGCCGCACCTCTGCCGTGGTGGAGCGCCTGCGGCAGCTACGGGGCGTGAAGCCCAGCCGCCCCCAGAGCGAGAGCATGGAGACGTTGGTCACCTCCATCATCCACGAGATCGGCGTCCCAGCCCACATCAAGGGCTATCAGTACCTGCGGGAAGCCATTCTCATCACCATCGACAACATGGATGTCATCAACGCCGTCACCAAGGTGCTGTCCCCGGAGGTGGCCAAGCGCTATGGCACCACCGCCAGCCGGGTGGAGCGGGCCATTCGCCACGCCATCGAGGTGGCCTGGGACCGGGGCGACATCGAGACTCTGCAAAAGTACTTCGGCTACACCGTGTCCAACGCCAAAGGCAAGCCCACCAACAGCGAGTTCATCGCCATGATTGCTGACCGCCTCCAGCTCCAGCGCAAGGAGCGGTGAGGGCGAAAAACCGGCCCGGCTCCCCAAGGGGAACCGGGCCGGTCGGCCTGTTTTGAGGTGATTCAGTTGGCCTGCTCTGCCAGCAGCCGCTCCAGGCCCTGGGCGATCTGGTCGGGGCAGGAGGTGCTCTTCATGCCGCAGCGGATACCCTTCATCCGGCGGATGGCCTCCTCCGGGGTCATGCCCTTCAGCAGAGCACCGATGCCCTGAAGGTTGCCGTTGCAGCCGCCCACAGCCTCCATGCTCTGGATGACCTGCTTTCCGTCGGCCTCCTCCAGGTCGATCCGGATCTCCCGGGAGCAGACGCCCCGGGGCTTAAATGTGTACAGCATAGCGATTCCTTTCTCTGTAGCGGCGGGGGCTTACAGCTTTTCCACGATCTCCGCGGTATCCATGGCGATCATCAGCTCCTCGTTGGTGGGGATGACCAGCACCTTCACCTGAGAGCCCTCGCCGGAGATATCGACCTCCTCGCCCCGCTTGTGGTTGGCCTCCTGGTTCAGGGGGGCCACGCCCATATAGCTCAAGCCCTCGGTCATGGCAGTGCGCAGCTCAGGGCTGTTCTCGCCCACACCGGCGGTAAAGACGATGGCGTCCACCCCGCCCATGGCGGCGGCGTAGGAGCCGATATACTTCTTCACGTCATAGCAGAACACGTCGATGGCCAGCTTCGCCCGGACGTTGCCCTCTGCGGCGGCTGCGTCCAGATCACGGAAGTCGGAGGACACCCCGGAGATGCCCAGCACGCCGGACTTCTTGTTGAGGATGTTCATCATCTCGCCCATGGAGAGATTGTACTTGTTCATCAAAAACTCCATGACGCCGGCGTCCATATCGCCCGCCCGGGTGCCCATGGGGAGACCCGCCAGGGGCGTCAGGCCCATGGTGGTGTCCACGCACTTGCCGTTCTTCACGGCGGCGATGGAGGAGCCGTTGCCCAGATGGCAGGTGATGATCTTCAGCTCCTCGATGGGCTTAGACAGCATGGCGGCGGCCCGGGCGGAGACGAACCGGTGAGAGGTGCCGTGGAAGCCGTAGCGGCGGACCTTGTCGTTTTCATAGTACTCGTAGGGGATGGCATAGGTGTAGGCCACAGGGGGCATGGTCTGATGGAAGGCGGTGTCAAACACGGCCACCTGGGGCACCTTGTCCCCCAGCACGGCGGCGCAGGCCCGGATACCGATGAGGTTGGCGGGGTTGTGGAGGGGAGCCAGGGGGTTGCATTCCTCAATGGCCTTCAGCACCTCGTCAGTGAGCAGGACGGAGGAGGCGAAGCTCTCGCCGCCGTGGACGACACGGTGGCCCACAGCGTCGATTTCGCTCATGGAGGACAGCACGCCGTTGTCCCTGTCCACCAGGGCGTCCAGCACCGCCTGAATGGCCTCAGAGTGGGTGGGCATGGCCACGTCTACCGCGTTCTTTCCCGCCTTGCCCGGCACCTGGGGCTTATAGGTGAATTTGCCGTCCAGGCCGATGCGCTCGCACAGGCCCTTGGCCAGCAGCTCGCCGGTGGCGGGGTCCAGCAGCTGATACTTCAGGGAAGAGCTTCCCGCATTGATGACCAGAATATTCATAATGTGATTCTCCTTTGTATTGCTCTGTGCCCGACCTTGGCGCTTGCACAGACCGGTTGGACCCGCTATAATAATTCTATTACAAAACTGGATGAAGAACAACCGTTTTTTGGAGAATTTTTGAAAAACGGCAGGACTCCATCCCGCTCAAAGGAGAACGCCTCATGTCTGACCAAACCGTCCCCCGCTCCGCCGCAGGCGTCGTCTGCGAGTTCGACCCCTTTCACCGGGGACACCGCTGGCTGCTGAAACAGATCAGAGCCGCCTGCCCGGAGAAGGGGATCGTCTGCGTCATGAGCGGCGGCTTTACCCAGCGGGGGACTGCCGCCGCCCTGGACCGGTCCGCCCGGGCGGAGATGGCCCTCCGGGGCGGAGCGGATTTGGTGCTGGAGCTGCCCCTTCTCTGGGCGGCGTCCTCGGCGGAGACCTTCGCCCGGGGCGGCGTCGGGTGTCTGCTGGACACCGGAATCGTGGATACCATCGCCTTCGGCAGCGAGGACGGCGGCCTCTCCCGGCTGACGGCTGCGGCCCGGGGACTGGACAGGGAAGAGCTGGGGCCCCTCCTCCGGGCGGGATTGGAGAAAGGATTGTCCTACCCCGCCGCCCGCCAGCGGGCGCTGGAGGCCCTGGTGGGGCCGGAGGGACGCTGCCTGGAGACGGCCAACAACAACCTGGGAGTGGAGTATCTCCGAGCCCTCCGTCACTGGGGCCGGGAGGACGTGACCGCCCTGACCTTCCCCCGACAGGGGGCGGGCCACGACAGCCAACAGGAGACAGGATGGCCCTCCGGCTCCCTGCTCAGGCAATGGATGTGCGATGGGGAGTGGGAACGTCTGGAGACTGCGCTCCCCCGGTCGAGCCGGACGATCGTGGCCCGGGAGCGGGAGGCGGGCCATTGCCCCGCCCGGCTGGAGGCCTGTGAGCGGGGGATACTGGCCCGGCTCCGCTCCATGACGGAGGAGGAGCTTTCCGCCCTGCCGGACTGGGCTCCGGGGTTGGAGCATCGTCTGGCCCGGGCCGCGGGGGAGGCGACGGACCTGGCCCGGCTCTACGGCCGGGCCAAGACCCGCCGCTATCCCGAGGCCCGCATCCGGCGCATGGTGCTCTGGGCCTTCCTGGGGCTGACCGCCGACCGGCGACCGGAGCGGGCGCCCTATCTCCGGGTGCTGGGCTTCAACCGCCGGGGCCAGGCCCTGCTCCGGGAAATGAAGGGACGGGCGAGGCTGCCGGTGGTCCTCCGCTCCGGGCAGATAAAGCAGCTGGAACAGGTTGCTCAGTCCGTCTTTCAGGCGGAGTGCCGGGGAGAGGACCTGCGGCAGCTCTGCCTGCCCCGGCCCGGTCCCGGGGGTCAGGAATGGCTCAGGACGCCCGTCTGCCTGACCAGTCCTGATTCAGACGGATGGGGCTGATGGCGACGGCCAGCTTGAGCAGACCGTCCAGCTTGGCCTCCGCCCGCTCCACCGTCCGGGAGACGGTGGAGGTGTTGATGCCCAGCTGCAGAGCAACCTGACGCATATCCTCCCGCAGGAGATAGTAGTGTACCATGCACTCGGTCTCCCGGGGGGTGAGCCTGTCCCGAAGAGCGTCCACCAGGGCCAGCTCGTACCGATCCAGGGTGGGGTCCAGCTCCGGGTGGACCATGTGCCGGAGCAGATGGGCAGCCTTTTTGGCATAGGGCTCTCCCCGGCGATAGATGGGTCTGGACATATTTTTTTCCTCCTTGCCGCAAAAAGTTTCAATCAGGTATTGACAAACGGGTTTGATTCCGGTAAAATACTCCTTGCTGATTCCGAGAGGGCGAGCTTGCTGGTATAGCTCAGTTGGTAGAGCAGCTGATTTGTAATCAGCAGGTCGGGGGT
>JAJQHP010000169.1 GCA_021199695.1 Clostridiales bacterium | reverse complement strand
GCCATCGGCATCCCCGAGGATCAGCTGCGTGAGGCCGCCAAGCTGGCTGTCTGCAAGATCAACATCGACTCCGACATCCGTCTGGCCATGACCGGCAACATCCGCAAGTATTTTGCCGAGCATCCCGATCACTTCGATCCCCGCCAGTACCTCAAGCCCGCCCGTCAGGCCGTCAAGGACATGGTCAAGCACAAGATCCTCTACGTCCTTGGCTCCGACAACAAGATCTGATCTGTCTCGTTTTCACAAGCCAGTCAAATCCCCGACCCCGGCTGAGTCCTCTCGGCCGGGGCCGTTTCCTACGAGAAAGGATGCCCTATGCATTTTGAACATTCCGAGACCTGCGACTGCAACCAGATCCACCCCGACGCCGTCTCCCTCGTCCGGGCCAATATGCCGGACGAGGACCCCATCTATGAGGTGGCGGAGCTGTTCAAGGTCTTTGGCGACTCCACCCGGGCCAGGATCATCTGCGCCCTGTCCATCTCGGAGCTGTGCGTGTGCGACCTGTCCTGCCTGCTCAACATGAGCCAGTCCGCCATCTCCCACCAGCTCCGCATCCTCAAGCAGGCCCGGATGGTGAAGAACCGCCGCAACGGCAAGAGCGTCTACTACTCCCTGGCGGACGAGCACATTCGTCAGCTGTTCGCCACCGCCTTTGAGCACGTGATGGAGGACTGAGGACGCACCTCTCCCCTTCCCGGGGCATAGTCTGGGGGAAAACCGAGGAGGCTTTCTCATGTCAGACTTTGTGCCCTACGACCGCCAGGCGGCGGTGACCTATGCCCATCGGTGGGCCTACGGCCGCAACCCGGCCTATTACGACTTTCAAAACCTGGGCGGTGACTGTACCAACTTCGCCTCCCAGTGTCTCTACGCCGGGTGCGGCGTCATGAATTTCACTCCGGTCTACGGATGGTATTATCTGTCGGTGAACGACAGGTCCCCGTCCTGGACCGGAGTGGTCTATTTTTACAACTTTCTGGTGCGTTCTGAGGGAAACAGCGGCCCCTTCGGGGCGGAGGTCCCCCTCTCCGACTGCCTGCCGGGGGATTTCGTCCAGCTCAGCTTTGACGGCGTCACCTTTGGACACACCCCCATCATCGTGGAGATGGGGACCCCGGCCACTCCGGAAAATACCCTGGTGGCCGCCCACTCCAACGACACGGACTACCGCCCCCTGTCCGCCTACGAGTTTCAGCGGGCGCGGTTTCTCCACATTCTGGGGGCAAGGGCATAATTGCCGGTCATGACAGCCGGAGACGGGAATAGACTGTTACCATCCTGGGACAAGGAGGGGAGCAGTATATGCTGGAGCGTCTCTCCGCCCTGGCCTGGAGCTGGCCCACTGTGGGGCTGTTCCTGCTGGCCGGGGGGTATTTTTCCGTCAAAACCGGCTGGTTTCAACTTTTCGGTTTGCGTACCTGGTGGAGATGCACTGTGGGACAGCTGCGCCGTGAGAGGGGTTGCTCCGGGCTGTCTGCCCTCCAGACCCTCTCCACCGCCCTGGCCGCCACCATCGGCACCGGCTCTGTGGCGGGGGTGGCGGTGGCCCTGACCTTCGGCGGGCCGGGGGCCATTTTCTGGATGTGGGTCTCCGCCGTCCTCGCCATGATGACCGGCTGGGCGGAGAAGGCCCTCTCCGTAGCTCTCCGGCGTCGGACTGCGGAGGGCTGGGAGGGCGGCCCCTCCTACTGGCTCCGCCTGGCGGGGCACCCCTGTCTGGCCAGGCTCTTCGCCCTGTGTACCGTGCTCTGCTCCTTCGGGATGGGCGATCTGGTCCAGTCCAACTCTATGGCCCAGGCCCTGGAGGGAGCGGGCGGCGTCCCGTCCCTGTGTACCGGTCTCATCGCCGCTCTTCTGGTGGGACTGGCCCTGGCGGGCGGACTGGGACGGCTGGGGAAGATCTGTGAAATTCTGGTGCCGGTGATGGCCCTGGGTTATCTGGGGGGCGGTCTGTGGGTGATATGCGCCCATGGAGAAGCAATTCCCCGGGCGCTGGCCTCCGTCTTTGAGGGCGCCTTGGGCCGGGAGGCCGTTCTCGGCGGTGGGGCCGCTGCCGCCCTCCAATACGGCCTCGCCAGAGGGGTCTGTACCAACGAGGCGGGGCTGGGCTCCACCGCCCTGGTCCACTGTGCCTCCGGCAACGACGACCCCGCTCAGGAGGGGATGTGGGGCATTTTCGAGGTGTTCTGCTCCACCCTGGTCGTCTGCACCGTCACCGCCCTGGCCATCCTCGCCTCCGGCGTGCTGGAGACGGAGCCCGTCACCGGCGTCCTGCTGACGGCGGCGGCATTTTCCACCGTCATGGGGGACTGGGGCGGCGGCTTTGTGGCGGTATGTCTGGCACTGTTCGGCTTTTCCACCCTCCTGGGCTGGAGCTGGTACGGGGAGAGCGGCGTGCGGAGCCTCACCGGTAGCCGTGGGTTAAGGGTCTACCGCCTGCTCTTTCTCGCCCTCATTGTCCTGGGGAGCGTCCTGGAGCTGCGCCCGGTGTGGCAGCTGTCCGACATTTTTAACGCTCTCATGGCCTGGCCAAGCCTCATCGCCCTGCTGCTCTGGCGGGGGGAGGTGTTAGAGGCATTTCACAGATTGGGTTGACATAATTTAACGGACGCATATAAAAAGGGACAGCTATCATCTGTAGCTGCCTCTTTTCCTGTCAAATGCCCTCTTACAGTTTTGTGCGCCAAACGTTTATCAGTTTGTTTTTTCTTCCTTCTCGTGAACAGACTGGAAATATTCCGCCAGCACACACAAAATGCTCTGCTCTTGCTCAGAGAAATCCTGCATATTGATTCGGTTTTCCTGTTCCAGTCCGAGCAAGTAGTCCGTACTGACGTGGAACAGGCAAGCCAATTCCACAAGCTTGGCAATGGATGGCATGGAAATGCCCATTTCCCAAGCATTGACACTGGAGCGTGTTACCTCCAATTTTCGGGCAAGCTCCGCCTGAGTCATGCGTCTTAACTCCCGCTGGTATTTGAGCCTTTCTGCAATTTGAACAACCATTTATATCACCAATGACATTATACCTGACCTCACAATACATTATAGTATCATCAGTGATAAATATTACTTGACATCAAAAGACTGCAAAGCTATAATGCTTCTGTAGAAGGGCTTAACCAGGCACGCCGATGGTACTGTCCGACGATTCCAGCAGTAAGGAGGCGCTTTGTGATGGAGTATATGGGAACAAAGGAAGCGGCGGAGCGTTGGGGCTATGCTCAGGCCACCATTTCAAAGTGGTGCAGAGAGGGGGTCATTTCTACAGCTGAGCAGGATACGAAGGGAAGCCCATGGAGAATCCCCATCAACGAAAAATGTCCTGGGAAAAGAAAAAGGTCAAAAATATACACGCCCTGAATTATGGAGGAATTTATGATGAAAGAAAAGATACTGTGCTGTCTCCTGGCCGTGATGCTTATCATTTCTTGTACCGCTTGCGGGAGCGGCACGGACACAACGTCCCAGATGGATGCCGATTCCAGTGAAACCAGCTCGGCTGAAGAAGAAACCTCCGTTGAAGAAGAACCAGTTGAAGATGAAGGTCCGAGCGACGAAGACCTGGTCCTTGCAGTCGAAAATATCAAGGAGGCTGAGGATCTGATTAATTCAATGGCTGCGACTCAGCTGGATCACTGGTCAAAATATTCAAACATCATGAAATGGTATTTCGATGATGAAGAATATATGAATGCTGTTGGGGACAGTGCTACTATAAAAAGAGCGGAACAACTGCACGAAGACAGAACCGACGCAAGCGAAAAGCTGTCAGAGGCAAAGGAATTGATGGGAACCTCCGGAACAGGAGATTATTATGATTCCGTAAAGAGCTATTATCTGCTGGTCAAGGACTACCTAAGCCTGGTTTCGACCTTCCCGGAGGGATATTCCAAGCTGACCTTCTCCAGCACAGTCAGCGACTTCAATACTGATTGCCAGTCCGCATATAATGAATTGGAGTTTTACATGGATTGACGAGTGGAACGCAATCATATCCACATAGAATTGCCGCCGCAGGGATAGTGAAGTGCCCCCTGTCAAGTAGACAGTGAAAAAACTAAAAAAGGATTTCCATGA
>JAJQHP010000222.1 GCA_021199695.1 Clostridiales bacterium | reverse complement strand
GGCCTTCGCTGACGAGGGCAAGAGCATCCTGTTCATCTCCCACAAGCTCAACGAGATCATGCAGGTGGCCGACCGGGTCACTGTCCTCCGGAAGGGCAAGTATGTCGGCACTGTGGAGACCAGGAACACCGACAAGCAGAGCCTGTCCAACATGATGGTGGGCCGCCCGGTGCAGCTGGAGGTGGTCAAGGACGAGGCGAAGCCCACGGACACCGTCCTCCATGTGGAGAACCTGACCGTCCCCTCCTCCACCCACAAGCGCAACGCCGTCAACGGCGTCTCCTTCGACGTGCGGGCGGGCGAGATCGTCTGCATCGCCGGCATCGACGGCAACGGCCAGAGCGAGCTGGTCTACGGCCTGACCGGTCTGGAAAAGAGCTCCGGCGGCACCGTCACCCTCTGCGGGAAGGACATCTCCCACGCCACCATCCGTCAGCGTGGCGAGAATATGAGCCACATCCCCGAGGACCGGCACAAGCACGGCCTGATCCTGGACTTCACCCTGGAGCAGAATATGGTCCTCCAGCGGTTCCAGGAGCCTCAGTTCCAGCACTTCGGCTTTATCAACGCCCCTGCCGTGCGGGAGTACTCCGACCGGCTCATCGAGCAGTACGACGTCCGCTCCGGACAGGGCTCCATCACCACCGCCAGAAGTATGTCCGGCGGCAACCAGCAGAAGGCGATCATCGCCCGGGAGCTGGACCGGGACAAGCCCCTGATCATGGCCGTCCAGCCCACCCGCGGCCTGGACGTGGGCGCCATCGAGTACATTCACGGCCAGCTGGTGGCGGCCCGGGACGCGGGCCATGCCGTACTCCTGGTCTCCCTGGAGCTGGACGAGGTCATGAGCCTGAGCGACCGCATCCTGGTCATGTACGAGGGTGAGATCGTGGGCGAGCTCGACCCGAAAAAGACAAACGTTCAGGAGCTGGGCCTCTATATGGCCGGAGCGAAACGTCAGACCGGAAAGGAGGCCAAGGGCGCATGAAAGAGCGGCTTTCCAACCTGTACGCCAAGGACGGCGTCAAAACAGTCCTGTCCTCCATCCTCTCGATCATCATCGGCATGGTCGTGGGAAGCATCATCATCGTTATCGTAGGCGCGTGCACCTCCTCCCTGGGCATCAGCAGCGTGGGCGAGGGTATCCAGCTGGTGTTCGGCGGCCTGTTCAGCACCGGCCGCGACGCGGCGGGCAACCTGACCTTCGGCTTCAACTCCACCAACCTGGGCAATATGCTCTTCCGGGCCTTCCCCCTGATCATGACCGGCCTCTCGGTGGCCATCGCCCAAAAGACCGGCCTGTTCAACATCGGCGCGCCCGGTCAGTACCTGATGGGCACCGCCGCCACGTTGTATGTGGCCCTGAGCATCCCCACCTCCACCTCCACCCTGTACGAGGGCGGAGCATTCCCCGCCTGGCTGGTGTGGCTGCTGGCCTTCCTGGCCGGTATGCTGGCGGGCGCCATCTGGGGCGCTATCCCCGGCCTGGTCAAGGCGTACCTGAACATCAACGAGGTGCTGGCCTGCATCATGTGCAACTGGATCGCCGCCAACCTGGTCACCTGGATGTTTGACGGCAGCGCGCTCCGCAACACCCTGGAGTCCGGCAAGACCGGCTACATCTACAAGACCAGCTACAACGGGGTAGCCACCGCCAAGATGGGTCTGGACAACATCTTCCCCGACTCCCAGGTCAACGGCGGCATCGTCATTGCAATCGTCATGGCTATCCTGGTCTACATCCTCATGAGCAAGACCACCATGGGCTATCAGCTCAAGGCCTGCGGCAGCAACCGTCACGCCGCCCGGTATGCCGGTATCTCCGACAAGCGGAACATCGTCCTGTCCATGGCCATCGCCGGTGGTCTGGCGGGCGTAGGCGCATCCCTCTACTACCTCTCCGGCAACACCGAGTTCTTCTGGTCCACCTATCAGTCCCTTCCGGACGCCGGATTCAACGGCATCCCGGTGGCTCTGCTGGCGGCCAACAACCCCATCGGCGTCATCTTCACCGCCATGTTCATGTCCATGCTGGACATCTGCGGCCTGCAGCTGACCAACCTGACCGCCTACAACGAGTACATCACCGACGTCATCATCGCCGTCATCGTCTACCTGAGCGCCTTCTCCCTGGTCATCAAGCAGCTGCTCTCCTCCCGGAAGAAGCATCAGAACGAGCCCACAGCGGCAGCCACGACTGCGGCGGACGCCGCGCCTCCCACAGGAGAGGAAACAGAACCGGACGCTGCGGTTCAACAGACTGAGAAAGGAGACGATTGATCATGGTAGACCTGATTCAAAAAACGCTGTTATATGCCGTTCCCCTGATGATCGTCGCCCTGGCCGGTGTGTTTGCCGAGCGCAGCGGCATCATCAACCTGGCGCTGGAAGGCATTATGATCTTCGGCGCTTTCGTGGGCGTGTGGTTCGTCCGCGTGGGGCAGGAGTGGGGCTGGTTCGCTGAAGCCAAGGCCAACGGCGACTGGCTGGCCCTCCAGGGCTTTGAGCTGCTGGCCATGGTGGTGGCCGCCCTCCTGGGTGCGGTATTCTCCCTGCTGCTGAGCTTTGCCTCGGTCAACCTGAAAGCGGACCAGACCATCGGCGGCACCGCGCTGAACCTGATGGCCCCCGCCCTGGTGCTTTTCCTCATCCGTATCCTGGCCAACCAGAGCACCCTCTACATGGCCGAGGGCGACGCCGCCAGCTGGTTCATGATCAAGAAGTCCACCCTGGGCATCGACACCACCACCGAGCTCAACCCCATCCTGGAGATCCTCATCAACAAGGTGTATCTGGCCACCTATGTCTGTATCCTCCTGTTTGTGATCCTCTCCATCCTGCTGTACAAGACCCGGTTCGGTCTGCGTCTCCGCTCCTGCGGCGAGAATCCTCAGGCGGCGGACTCCCTGGGCATCAACGTGTATGTGATGCGGTATGCCGGCACCACCATCTCCGGCGCGCTGGCCGGTCTGGGCGGCTTTGTCTACGCCCTGACCACCGCCGGCTGCTCCGCCAACGGTGACGTGGCAGGCTTCGGCTTCCTGGCCCTGGCTGTCATGATCTTCGGCAACTGGAAGCCTCTGAACATCGCCGGAGCGGCCCTGCTGTTCGGCCTGTTCAAGTACATCGCCGCCTCCTATTCCAGCATCGAGGTGCTGAACAACCTGGGCATCAGCTCCTACTTCTACCGTCTGCTGCCCTACCTGGTCACCCTGATCGTTCTGGCCTTCACCTCCAAGAAGTCCAGAGCGCCCAAGGCGGAGGGCATCCCCTACGACAAGGGCCAGCGGTAAGCGGTCCGGTCCAAAAAGCAATCTTCTCCGGAGGGAGGCCGTGCTTTCTGCACGGCCTCCCTCAGCGTGTCAAAAATCCTTTTTGCCACGCTGAGTACGATTTTTGAACTTTGAAAAAGTTCTAAAAATCGTTTCTTATTGCACGCGAAGGGGGCTTTTTGCCCCCTCCTCCGCACCCCCGCTGCTCTGTTGCGGAAGTCCCAAGTGCTTTTTTTGACAGTCTCAGGGAGGCCGTGCTTTCTGCACGGCCTCCCTTCTTTCTGTTTGTCATGCTGTTTGTCATGGCATCGGCGCAGTCCGGAACGGAGGACAAAAAAATCGGAGGCCCTTTCCAGCGAAAGGGTCTCCGATTGGGAAATGGAGGCGGCGGGAGTCGAACCCGCGTCCGAAAACAGATCCACAGAGCTTTCTCCGAGCGCAGACGGTTATTTACATTCCCTTCCGCCGACGCGAGCCGTCACGCTCCGGCGGTCAGTAGCTTCATGATGCATGGCACGGGCAAAGCTTACCGTACTCACGTTCGCCACTCAAGTCACGCCCCGGACTGGCTCGTGGCCCTTCCAGCTGGGACGGTCGGGCCTAATCAGGCCGCGACAGCAACGCTATAATCGTCGTTGTTTAATTTATAAGTGCCCGTTTTATGGCGGTCAGGCGCCGCCGCTCGCTGGCCCTGCTTCCCCATCCCCGTCGAAACCAGTACGCCCCCGTGTAGAGGCCCCTGTGCGGTCAGTGAGCCGTTCCCGGCCCGCCCTCCCGGGGAGAGCGGGCCGGGGTGAAATCAAATCAGAGCTTCTCCGGCATGG
>JAJQHP010000196.1 GCA_021199695.1 Clostridiales bacterium | reverse complement strand
CCACTAACCGCCGCCACCTGGTTCGGGAGACCTTCTCCGACCGGCTGGGGGACGAGGTGGACGCCAGCGAGACCATCCAGGAAAAGACCTCCCTCTCCGAGCGGTTCGGCCTCCGGGTGCTGTTCCAGGAGCTGACCAAGCCCCAATTTCTCAACCTCATCCGGCAGCTGGCCGCCCTCCGGGGCGTCGCCATGGAGGAGGAGCAGCTCATGGCCCTGGCGGTCCGCTGGGACATCCGCAACCCCAACCGGACCCCCCGCTCTGCGGTGCAGTTCCTCGACAGCCTGGCTACCCTGTAATACACGACACAAAATGCGCCCGGCATCCTGTTCGGATGTCCGGGCGCTTTGCGTATTTACACCGGCAAATAGGTGAGCAGCAGTCCGCCCAGCACCAGGCTTGCGGCGTTGGCAGTGAGGGCGCACCCCACGGCACGGCCCCGACCATTCTCCTTCAGCAGCGTGCCAAAGGCGACCGTCTCGGCGGCAAAGACCAGCACCTCTCCAAAGATGTAGAGGAACCACCAGTAGCCGGAGGTGGTCAGGGTGGAGAAGGAGCCGGTGATTGCCCAGTTGAGCAGGAGCTGGGTCGCCAGGTTGACTCCCAGAAACACCAGCCAGCTCCGCCCCTCCCGGAAACCGAACAGGAAAAACACGACGCCCTCAATGACAAGGGTGGAGAGCACCCGCAGGGCCACCAGCAGCGGCGTCCGCCAGGCGGGGGCGTCGTCGGTCAGGGTCTGGCTTGCAATATCCAGCGTGAGCAGGTTGTTGTAATACTGATCTGTCATGTCCGGCAGGTCCAGGGTGAAGCTGTCCTCCCCATAGGAGACAGTCAGTGTTGCATTTTCGGCGTTGGCCCCCTGCTCACTGCCGTCCTGCCAGTAGTAGAAGCGGTAATAGCTCTCCCACGCACGGTCGTCTCTCGTCAGCTCCAGCGGCGCCTGACTCTCGTTGTCCGGCGAGACCAGGGTGATGGTCAGCCCCTCCGGCGGGTCGATCACCAGGACGGTGAAACAGGGCGGCTCCGCCGAATTCCCCCAGGCAGGCAGCGCCAGCAGTGGTAGCAGGAGCGCCAGGGATGCCAGAAACAGGGGCAGTCGGTTTCTTTTTCCTACGTTTATCATTGCGACCTCCTATCAGGCGAGCCGATGACTTTCTTTCCTAATTATGATTATATCAGTCGCTTCCGACTGCGGCAAGAGACTGTACCGGATTGTAAGAATATTTCATATTTCTGCCCAACTGAGGAACGACTGATGACAGGTTATGATATGGGGTAACAGCTGCCAAAAAAGACCGGGCCGCTGCGGAAATACACCGCAGCGGCCCGGCCTGTCTGCCTTACAGCAGTCCGTTTTTCTCTTTGAGCACGTTGATGGGGGTAACGATGATTTGCCCCTTGCCCTCCAACATACTGTCCGGGAGGAAAAGACGCTCGCTGGTGTCCAGCCCCTCAAAGGTGAAGCCCAGCAGCTCGTTGATCTCCCGCTCCGGCCACTCGGCGGCGGCGGAGTAGATGGGGGCAATGGAGGGGACGGTGTCCTCTCCCACCACCTCATAACAGGCCAGCTCCGCACCCAGAGAGTAGTCATAGCTGATGACCGGCTTGCCTTCCTTGTCTAGGTGGCCGTGGATCATAACCAGCGTCCGGCCCTCGTCCCGCATTTTCTGGGCTGTGGGGACGATCTCGTCCTTTGTGATGGAAATTTTTGTATTCGTCTGCATCAAAAACACCGCCTTTAGCATATTCTGGGGAGCTGTGCGCCGGTGAGCATAGAGAGCACCCGGCCGCCGCCCAGGAAGGTATTCAAAATCACTTTGCCGGGGGCACGGGAGGTCACCCGGCCGATACGGGCCGCCTGTTCGCCGCCGGGGGTGGAGCGCAGGGCCTCCAGCACCGCCTCCGAACGTTCGGCGTCCACCACCGCCAGCAGCTTGCCCTCGTTGGCACAGTACAACGGCTCCAGCCCCAGAAGGCCGCAGGCGGCCGCTGTGGAGGCGTTGATGGGAAGAGAGTCCTCGTCCAGTTCAATGGAAAAGGGGCGGTTCTGGGCGAACTCGTTGAGCGTGGTGGCCACGCCGCCCCGGGTGGGGTCCCGGAGCACCCGAACGCCGCCGCATTCCAGCGCAGCCCTGGCCAGAGCATGGAGGGGACGGCAGTCGGAGGAGAGAGAACTGCCCTCCAGCAGTCCGTTCCGGGCCATCATGACGGCGGCTCCGTGGTCACCGATGGAGCCGGAGATGATGACATCGTCTCCCACCTGTATTGAATCCGGCGACAGGCCGGGCCAGGCCAGGGTCCCGATGCCAGCCGTATTGATGTAGAGCCCGTCTCCCTTGCTCCGCTCCACCACCTTGGTGTCTCCGGTGACGATCTCCACCCCCGCTTCTCCGGCAGTCCGGGCGATGGAGTCCACCACCCGGCGGAGATCGGCCAGGGGAAAGCCCTCCTCGATGAGGAAGGACAGGCTGAGATATCGGGGGATTCCGCCGCACATAGCCAGATCGTTCACCGTGCCGCAGACGGACAGCTTGCCAATGTCCCCGCCGGGGAAGAAAATAGGGTCCACCACAAAGCTGTCGGTGGAGAACACCAGCGGCCCGGAGAGGTTCAGGGTCGCACCGTCTCCCAGAGCGTTGAGAGTATCGTTGTGAAAGGCGGGGAGCAGCAGCTCCTCGATGAGCTGGGCGGTACGCTTTCCGCCGCTGCCGTGGTCCAGCGTGATAATGTCCTGATTCATAGGCATTCCTCCACACCACCGTACTTGTAAGCCGCCGCACAGGCACCCTCGCTGGAGACCATACACGGGCCAACTGGATGCTCCGGCTGACAGCGCTTTCCGAAAAGGGGACAGTCCGCCGGAGAGAGCTGCCCACAGATGATCTGTCCGCACCGGCAGCCGGGGAGTTCAGAACGCTGAGCGGGGGAGAAGGAGAACCGCCGGGCGGCGTCATAGTCTCCAAATTCCCGCCGCAGCCGAAGCCCGCTGGCCGGGATGGTCCCCAATCCCCGCCAGAGGTCGTCCGATGGCTCCAGCACCTGGGCCATCAGCGCCTGAGCAGCCTGATTCCCCTGGGGGGAGACGGCCCGGGTATATTCGTTCTCCAATGTCGGTGTACCGTCCCGAATCTGGCAGAGCAGCTTGTACAGAGAGACCAGCAGGTCGCCTGCCTCAAAGCCGGAGACCACGGCGGGGAGGCCATACTCCTCCGGCAAAAAACGGAAAGCCTCTGCGCCTGCGATGGTGGCCACGTGGCCGGGACAGAGAAAGCCGTCCACTCGGAATCCCGGCTGGGCGATGAGAGCCCGGAGGGCGGGGGGCGTCTGCTTCAGCAGACAGAGGAGAGAAAAATTATTCAGTCCCCGCCGTTGAGCCTCCAGCACCGCCAGGGCCGTGCCGGGTGCTGTGGTTTCAAAGCCCACCCCCAGAAAGACCACCTGTCGCTCCGGGTTTTCCCGGGCAATATCCAGGCTGTCCATGGGAGAATAGACCCATCGGACGTCGGCTCCCAGAGCCTTGCGCCGTTGCAGACTGTCCTCCGGGTCGGAGCCGGGGACCCGCATCAGGTCGCCATAGGTGGTGAGAATGAGGCCTGGCGTCTCACTGAGACGCAAAATCTCATCCATCACCCCGGCGGGGGTGACGCAGACCGGGCATCCCGGCCCGGAGAGCAGATGGATCTGGGGCGGGAGCAGCTGCTTCAGTCCGGCCTGGGCGATAGCCATGGTGTGGGTGCCGCAGACCTCCATCAGCCGGACCTCTGGCAGCTCCATCTCATGGATGGCCCGGAGCAGCCGGTCGGAGCCGGGGAGACGGCGGAAGTCTGCCTCAGAGAGCATCCGTAACCTCCCGGAGCGCCTGGAGGTTGTCCAGGGCCTGCCGCTCATTCAGCTTTTCAATGGCAAATCCGGCGTGGGCGATGACGTAGTCTCCCGGCTGGGGGTCCTTCAGAAAGTCTACCCGGATACGCCGCTGGATGCCCTCCAGCTCGCCCACGGCGTCGTTACCGTCAATTTTGGTCAGTTTCAGTGGTACGGCAAGGCACATCAGATATGCCGCCTCCTTTTGCAGCAATCAGCGTCTGCCCCAGGGCGATGCTCTGGTCGTTGGGGGAGACGCAGGTATGATA
>JAJQHP010000047.1 GCA_021199695.1 Clostridiales bacterium | reverse complement strand
GGCGAAGAAGTCCTGGGGACGGGGGCCAAAGGTGATGATCTTCAGGTCCTTCAGGCCCAGAATCGTCCGGGCGATGGGGACGAACTCGTGCATCTTCTCCGCCAGCTCCGCCGCCGTGCCGACAGGGTACTCGGGGATATAGCCCTTGAGATGGCGCATGCCCAGGTTGTAGGAACAGTTGAGCATACCGCAATAGGCGTCGCCCCGGCCGTTGATCATGTCGCCGTCGCCCTCGGCGGCGGCCACGAACATACAGGGGCCGTCAAAGTATTTGGCAATGAGGGTCTCGGGGGTCTCGGGGCCGAAGTTGCCCAGGAACACCACCAGGGCGTTGACCCCGGCCGCCTTCACGTCGGCCACCGCCTTGAGCATATCCTTCTCGTTCTCCACGGTGATGGGGCACTCATACAGATCCTCTCCATAGACGGCGGCGATATTCTTCCGGCGCTGGGTGGACAGGGCGATGGGGAAACAGTCACGGCTGACGGCGATGATGCCGAGTTTGACCTGGGGAATGTTAATCATGGCGTGTGTCCTCCTTGTAAAAATCAAAATGGGACGTTCTCCCAGTATGTGGGGCAGGTCCCCAATTCTATTGTACAGTATATCATGGCAGTAGGAAAATGAAAACCGACTTTTTGTGGAATTTCACCGACAATTTTGCGCTTTTGGAAAAAGGGTCGAATCGGCCCGGTTTCCATGCTTGACAACGGATATAGAATCGCTATAATCTGTCGTGGTAAAATATCGCAACTCCGTCCCGCAGATGTGCCAATGCCCTTGCCAGTCTGCGGGACGGAGCCTGATATGCCTGATACAAAGGAGGAAAATCAAGTGCAATCATCCAGCGCGCTTCACGAGAACAAAATGGGCACCATGCCGGTGAACCGGCTGCTTCTGACCATGGCGCTGCCCATGATGCTGTCCATGCTGGTGCAGGCCTGCTACAACGTGGTAGACAGCATCTTTGTCTCCATGCTGGGAGAGGACGCCCTGACAGCGGTCTCCCTGGCGTTCCCGGCACAGAATATTATGATCGCCGTGGGCACCGGCACCGGCGTCGGCATCAACGCCATGCTCTCCAAATCTCTGGGAGAGGGGGACGAGGCCACCGCCAACCGGGCGGCCAGCAACGGCATCTTCCTGGCCTTCTGCTCCATGGCCGTGTTTATGGTGCTGTCCCAGACGGTGGTGCGGCCCTTCTACGCCAGCCAGGTGGCGGAGGACTCCGCCATTCTGGAGTATGGGGTGAGCTATCTCACCATCTGCGCCCTGCTGTGCCAGGGTCTGTTCCTCCAGCTGGCCTTTGAGCGGCTGCTCCAGGCCACGGGACATACGGTGCTGAGCATGATCTCCCAGATGTCCGGAGCCGTGGTCAATATCATTATGGACCCGGTGCTCATCTTCGGCCTTGGCCCCTTCCCGGAGCTGGGGGTGGCGGGAGCCGCCGTCGCCACCGTCCTGGGCCAGTTCGTGGGGGCTGCCGTGGTGATCGTCCTGAACTTCCGCTGCAACAAGGAGCTGCATTTTGTGGTGCGCAACTGGTTCCGGCCCCACGGCCCCACCATCCGGCGTATCTACACCGTAGGTGTCCCCTCCATCATCATGGCCTCCATCAGCTCGGTGATGACCTACGGCATGAATCTGATTTTGGGGGCCTTCTCCTCCACCGCTATGGCGGTGCTGGGGGTGTACTTCAAGCTCCAGTCCTTTGTCTTTATGCCCGTCTTTGGCCTGAACGGGGCGCTGGTGCCTATCATCGCCTACAACTTCGGCGCCCGGAAGCGGGAGCGGATGATCACCACCATCAAGCTGGGCATCTTCTACGCCATGTGCTTCATGCTGGCGGGTATGGCGGTGTTCGAGCTGCTCCCCGCCCAGCTGCTGGGGCTGTTCAACGCCTCGGACTATATGCTGGAGATCGGCGTCCCCGCCCTGCGCACCATCGCATTGAGCTTCGCCTTTGCGGGCTACTGCATCGCCTGCGGCACCGTGTTCCAGGCCCTGGGCAACGGCCTCTACTCCATGATCATCTCCATCGTCCGCCAGCTGGTGGTGCTGCTGCCGGTGGCCTGGCTGCTGGCCCAGACCGGCGTGCTGGACTATGTGTGGCTGTCCTTCCCCATCGCAGAGCTGGCCAGCCTGTGCCTGAGCACCTGGTATCTGGTCAGAATCAACCGGAAGATCATCTCCAAGGTGTGAGCAAACGCCTTTGACCCCTGACGGCAGAGCCGTCAGGGGTCGTTTTTTGTCTCTCTGTCCCACATTCTGACAAATTCTGAATTTTGCGCCGGAGGGTTTGCGACAAACAGGCGCGTCATTCCACCCTCCAGTCGATACCCGGCTCTCCGTGGGTCTCCAGGAACCGGTTCACCTGGCTGAACGGCCGGGAGCCGAAAAAGCCCCGGCGGGCGGACAGGGGGCTGGGATGGGCGGAGGAGAGCACCAACCGGGGATAGGGGCTATCCGTGATGCGGGCCTCCCGGCCCTTGGTCTGGGCGTTCCGGCCCCAGAGGAGGAAGACTATGGGCCGTGGCTGCTCCCGGAGGGCCAGGAGCAGACCGGCGGTGAACCGCTCCCAGCCCCAGCCCTTGTGACTGTCCGCCTCCCCGCCGTAGACGGTGAGGACGTTGTTGAGCAGCAGCACCCCCCGCTCCGCCCAGGGGAGCAGGCTCCCGGTAGCGGCGGGCGGGATGCCCAGGTCGGCCTCCAGCTCCAGATAGATGTTCCGCAGGGACCGGGGAACGGCCACCCCCGGCTGGACGGAGAAGGCCAGGCCGTGGGCCTGTCCCTGTCCGGGGTAGGGGTCCTGTCCCAGGATGACGCAGCGCACCGCCTCCGGCGGGGTCAGGCCCAGGGCGGTGAACAGCTGCTCCTTCGGCGGGTAGACCGGTTTTGGGCCGTTGTAGGCCGTCTCCACCCGGTCAAACAGCGCCCGGCACCAGTCCTCCCGGAGCATGGGGGCAGCGATCTCCGACCAGCCGCCCAGTTGAGCCTCTAAGGGTCCCATTGTTTTCCCTCCACACGAAAACGCCTCCGCAGTCCTTGCGGAGGCGTTGCAGGTCAGGCGTTCGCCTTACATATACTTCTTGATCCCGTCGGTGGCGGTCTCGGCGTCGGCGGAGATGGTGATGGTGAACTTCAGGCCGTTCTTGTCGCTGAACCGCTCCATCCAGTCCAGGAACTCCTCGATCTGGTTGGCGTCCTTGATGGGGACAACCTTGCTCAGGTTGTCGATGAAGATGTGGGTAATGTCGTAGTTGCCTGCATACAGGCCGCTGACGAAGCCCTTGAGCACCTCAAAATTGGGCAGGTAGAAGTCGCTGGCCTCGATCAGGCGGATATGATAATGAATCGCATAGACCAGCTCCCGATCCCATTCGATGCACACGACGTTGCCGTGCTCTGTGAGAACTGCGGAATTGATCAAATCGATCAGTTGTTTTGTCTTGCCGGAACCCTTGTGGTCCATGATAACTCTAACCATGATCAGTCACTCCTTTAAAATACACCCGGCAGCCCGGGTGGGATTGCTGTGGAGATATTCTATCATAAACCCCTTCAAGATTCAACAGAGTTTTGTTATAAAATTGTAAATCAGCTTCCCGGAAGTGAGTGTCCCTCCTATGCCGGGGGATTCGGCTATCGCCGCTTCTGCCCGCCCTTCTCCTGTTGCGCCCCTCTGGGGCTGTGGGGGAGGCTCCGCTCCCCGCCGTTGACGTCCGGGGTCAGGGTGGAGGAAAATTCCTGGTCAAGCTTCCGCCCCGGCCTCCGGGGGAAACCGCTCTTTTTCAATGGTCTCACCAACTTTTTTGCTGATTTTATTACAGTTTGCACCAGCTAACCGCATTTTATCCAACCTTTTTCAAAATTTGCACTTGATTTTTCCCCGCGGCGTGCTACAATAAGGACAACACCAGACAAGGAGGTTACTGTCATGGCTTACAAGATCACGGATTCCTGCATTTCCTGCGGCACCTGTGCCGAGGGCTGCCCCGTTGGCGCCATCTCCGAGGGCGAGACCAGCTACGTCATCGACGCTGATGCCTGCATCTCCTGCGGCACCTGCGCTGGCAACTGCCCCATGGGAGCGATCGAAGAGGACTAATTCCTGTTCATACAGCCAAAGCCCGGCAAGCTGCTTGCCGGGCTTTGCTGTTGCTTATTG
>JAJQHP010000006.1 GCA_021199695.1 Clostridiales bacterium | reverse complement strand
CCCCCGCCCACTCCAGGGCCTCCATCAGCAGCCAGGTCCCCTCGGTGTGGAGGGAGGAGAACATGACCACCCGTGTCGTGCCGTTGGCGACCAGCTCCGCCGCCAGCATGGCATAGACCTCCCGGGCATAGTCCGGGTCGGCAAAGCGGCTCTCCGTGGGAAAGGCGTAGCGGTTCAGCCATTCCAGCAAGGGAACGTCCATACAGGTCCCCAGCATGGGGTACTGGGGGCCGTGGAGGTGCATATCCGCAAAGGACTGCAAAATCAGGCAGTCGCCGTAATCGGTCACCGGCAGCTCTGTGCCCTCGGGCAGCGTCTCCAGCACCTCCCGGATGACGCCGTCCTCCAGCACAAGGCAGCCCCCGGGCAGACAGCGCAGCTCCCCCAGGGCAGGGGCGTCGATGATGTTTCCTCTAACGATTTCTTTCATAACATTTACTCCACAGCGCACCAGGGCGCGGATTTTCCTTTGCTAACAGTATAGCATTTTTGGGTGGATTGTCAATTTGAAGGCGTTCCAGCCCTCCACGCTCCCCACAAATTTTCTCTGTTTCCCTATTGACATTGACCGTATATCGTCTATAATAGAGTCATCGATTGAACAGTTGTTCATATGATGAATTGATATTCAGGGAAGATGCTCACCATGAAAAAGACCTACAAGATCGATGTGGACTGCGCCAACTGCGCCAACAAGATGGAGGAGGCCGCCAACCGGACCCCTGGGGTGGCAAAAGCTGTGGTCAACTTTATGACCCTGAAAATGGTCGTGGAGTTTGAGGAGGGCCAGAACCCCAAGGCAGTCATGGCCCAGGTGCTGAAAAACTGCAAAAAGGTGGAGGACGACTGCGAGATCTTCCTGTAAGACAGGCAGTCTGTCCCAAAGGAGGCGTAGACGTGAACAAAAAGCAGAAAAGGATGCTGGTCCGTATTCTGGTGTCCGGGGCGCTGATGATCGTCCTGTCCCTGCTGCCGGTGGCGGGCATCCTGCGATTTGTGCTGTTTCTCATCCCCTATCTCATCGTCGGCTATGACATTCTGCGCAAGGCGTGGAAGGGTATTCTGAACCGGCAGGTCTTTGACGAGAACTTCCTCATGGCGGTGGCCACCGTGGGGGCCATGGCTCTGGGAGAGTACACCGAGGGCGTGGCGGTCATGCTGTTCTACCAAATCGGCGAGCTGTTCCAGAGCTACGCCGTGGGCAGGAGCCGCCGGAACATCAGCCAGCTCATGGACATCCGCCCGGACTACGCCAATATCCAGGGGGAGGACGGCCTGGAGCAGGTGGACCCGGACGAGGTGGAGCCGGGCACTGTCATCGTGGTACTGACCGGAGAGAAGATCCCCATCGACGGCGTGGTGGTGGAGGGACAGGCGTCCCTCAACACCAGCGCCCTCACCGGGGAGAGCCTGCCCCGGGAGGTATCCGCCGGGGACGAGGTCATCAGCGGCTGCATCAACATGACCGGGGTGCTGAAAATCCGCACCACCCGGGCATTTGGGGAGTCCACCGTGTCCAAAATCCTGGAGCTGGTAGAAAACTCCAGCTCCAGAAAGTCCCGCTCGGAGCAGTTTATCTCCCGTTTTGCCCACTATTATACTCCCATCGTCTGCTACAGCGCCCTGGCCCTGGCCATTCTGCCGCCGCTGGCGCTGCTGCTCCTGGGTCAGGGGCCGGACTGGGGCACTTGGGTCTACCGGGCGCTGACCTTCCTGGTCATCAGCTGTCCCTGCGCCTTGGTCATCAGCATCCCTCTCAGCTTCTTTGCCGGTATCGGCGGGGCCAGCCGGGCGGGCGTGCTGGTGAAGGGCTCCAACTATCTGGAGGCCATGTCACAGGTGCGGTACATCGTCTTTGACAAGACGGGGACGCTGACGAAGGGCGTGTTCCAGGTGGTGGGCGTCCACCACAGTCAGATGGAGGAGCAGCTGCTTTTGGAGTACGCCGCACTGGCGGAAAGCTTCTCCTCCCACCCCATCAGCCGCAGCCTGAAAGAGGCGTGCAAAACGCCGCTGGACGCCTCCCGCGTCTCCCAGGTAGAGGAAATCGGTGGCCACGGCGTCACCGCCCTGGTGGACGGGCACACCGTCGCCGTAGGCAACGCCAGACTGATGGAACGGCTGGGCATCCAGCCGGTGGACTGCCACAGCGTGGGCACCGTGGTCCATGTGGCGGTTGACGGAGTGTATCAGGGACATATCCTCATCTCCGACGTGCCCAAGCCCACCTCCGCCCAGGCCATCCGGGAGCTGAAACGCTCCGGCGTGCGCAAGACCGTCATGCTCACCGGAGACGCCGCACCGGTAGCAAACCAGGTGGCCAGGGAGCTGGGAGTGGACGAGGTCTACAGCCAGCTGCTCCCGGCGAACAAGGTGGAGCAGGTGGAGCGGCTGCTTACACAGAAGGACGGCCGGGAGAAACTGGCCTTTGTGGGCGACGGCATCAACGACGCCCCGGTGCTGGCCCGGGCGGACGTGGGAGTGGCCATGGGCGCTCTCGGCTCAGACGCCGCCATCGAGGCCGCCGACATCGTCCTCATGGACGACGACCCCATGAAGCTGGTCACCGCCATCCGTATTTCCCGGAAATGTATGGGCATCGTGACGGGGAACATCGTCTTTGCCCTGGCGGTCAAGCTGGTCTGTCTGCTGCTGGGGGCGATCGGCGTCGCCAATATGTGGGTGGCCATCTTCGCCGACGTAGGCGTCATGGTGCTGGCCGTGCTCAACGCCATCCGCGCCCTGCGGGTGCCAACGAAATAATGCAGAGAATCACCGGCCCTGTCTGAGCAAACTCAGGCAGGGCCGGTTTCGTTATGCGTAGCTCAGGACCTCGTGATGGGTCTGGGAGACGATGATCTGCAGCTGGGGAAATTCCTCCGCCAGCCAGTCGTGCAGCACCCGGACCACCACGTTTTCCGTGGGGAAGTGCCCCGCATCGATGAGGGTCAGGCCCAGCTCCCCGGCGTCCAGGAAGTGGTTGTATTTCAGGTCGGAGGTAATAAAGGCGTCGCACCCGGCGGCCCGGACGGCTTCCAGCATACTGCCGCAGGCGCCGCCGCCCACCGCCACCCGGCGAATGGGCCGTCCCCCGTCCACATATCGGAGGCCGTTTGGCCGGAGGGCGATCTTCACCCGCTCCAACAGTGCCTCGGTGGTCAGCGTCTCCTGCAGCAGTCCCACACGGCCGATACCGGCGGGCCGTCCCTGGTCGTCCGTGCCGCTGACCTCCAGCAGAGTCACCTGCTCCAGGCCCAACGCCTCCGCCAGAGCGGAATTCACCCCGCCCTCCACGGCGTCCAGGTTGGTGTGGCAGCAGATAGCGGCCAGCCCCAGCCGGGCCATGCACCACAGCTTCCGGCCCACCAGGTCCTCCGGGGCCAGGGTGACATGGCGCACCGGGTTGAAGATGAGGGGATGGTGGCTGACGATGAGCTGGGCGTCCCACTCCGCCGCCTCACTGATCACCTGGTCGGTGATGTCCAGAGCCACCAGCACCCGCCGGACCTCCCCCGCCGGGTCGCCCACCAGCAGCCCGGAGTTGTCCCAGCTCTCCTGGAGCCGGAAGGGGGCCTTTTGGTCTAAATACGCTCTGATTTCCTCTACCGTTGTCATGGCAGCTCTCCCCTCTCTGTTGCGTCTCGCCACTGTTCCAGCTCGTTTTCGGCCCTCGTCAGCTCGTCCAGCCGCATCACGTCCGGCTGGGTGGCGTGGAGCAGGCCCTCTCTCTGCCGCCGAAGCCGTTCCAGCTCGTGGCAAAGATAATCTCCCCAGGGACAGCCCGCCGCCCAGGTTGCCGGCCGTCCGGCAATGCGGGTCCCCGGCGTCCAGCGGGTATCGTTCTCTCCGCCGGTAACTGCCAGGACGGTGTACCACCGCTGCTCCTCCCGGACGCAGTACTCCTGCCGGATGGCGTAGCCGTTTTCCGTCAGCCACTCCCGCAGCTCTGGCAGATTGCTCTGGGGCTGGAGCAGGAGACGGACGTTCTCCCGGGTCCAGGGAGCGGCGGCCAGGATGCCCCGCACCGTCTCTCCCCCCATCCCGGCTATGGCGATGCAGTCCGCCTCGTGGGGGGACAGGGCGGCCAGGCCGTCGGAAAGACGAAATTGAATCTGCTCTGTGCAGCCGAACCGCTCCGCCGTCTCCCTGGCATGGGCCAGCGGGCCGGGGCGG
>JAJQHP010000266.1 GCA_021199695.1 Clostridiales bacterium | reverse complement strand
GCCAATAGCTGTTTTGTGGGGCTTCACTTTCTGGAGGGCGCCCTGGCCGACCGGGATACCCAACTCATGTCCAACCCCATGGAGGAGGACGACGGCGAGGTTATCTCCACCCTGGTCAAGCAGTATTACCTCAACCGGACGGTCCTGCCCCGGGAGATTTTGCTGCCCGGGGAATTTGAGGACATGGAGGAGCTGGGGGAGTACCTCACCGGGCAGGCCGGGCGCAGAGTGACCCTGAGCGCCCCGAAACGGGGAGACCGGGTCAGATTGGTAGAGCTGGCGGGCCGCACTGCCCGGGACGAGGTGGAGCGAGCCACCACCGCCCAGGAGCGGCAGAACAAGCTGGTGGAGCTGCTGGGCCGCACCCTGGGCATGGACCGTCCCCCCCATCGCATCGAGGCCTACGACATCTCCAACACCGGCTCGGCCAACATTGTGGCATCTATGACGGTGTTTGTGGACGGCAAGCCGCTGAAACGGGACTACCGCCGGTTCAAGCTCCGGGACATGGAGCACCCGGACGACTACGCCTCCATGGAGCAGGTGCTGACCCGCCGGTTCCGCCGCTACCTGGAAGGGGACGAGAAATTCGACCAGCTCCCCGACCTGATCCTGATGGACGGCGGGCAGGGACAGGTAAAGGTGGCCGTCCAGGTGCTGGAGGGCATGGACCTCTCTGTGCCGGTGTTCGGCATGGTGAAGGACGGCCGCCACCGCACCCGGGCGCTGGTGGCCCCGGGAGGCCGGGAGATCGGCATTCAGCAGAACCAGGCCCTGTTCAGCATGGTGGGACGCATCCAGGAGGAGACCCACCGCTTCGCCATCACCTTTCACCGGGAGAGCCACGCCAAACAGACGGTGGCCTCCAGCCTGGAGGAAATCCCGGGGGTGGGGGAGGCCCGGCGCAAGGCGCTGTTAAAGCAGTTTAAGACGGTAAAGGGCATCCGGGAGGCGACCCGGGAGGAGCTGGCCGCCGTTGTCCCCAAAAATACCGCACAGGCAGTCTATCAGCACTTTCACAGGGAGGAGAATGAGACGTGAGCAAACGGGGATTCAGCCTGGAGGGCTGGGAGGAGAAAGGCACCCTGGAGCGGGTGCTGCTGGCCCTGTGGCTGGCGGGCCTTCTGCTATGATTCGTGTCCGGGAGACGGAGACAAGGAGGAAGATCAAATGCGTGTCATCACAGGAACTGCCAGGGGGCGTCGCCTGGGAGAACTGAAAGGGGAGGAGACCCGCCCTACCACCGACCAGGTGAAGGAGGGCATCTTCAACGCCATCCAGTTTGACATCGAGGGCCGGAGAGCGCTGGACCTGTTCGCCGGGACGGGCCAGCTGGGCATTGAGTGTCTCAGCCGGGGGGCGGCCAGCTGCCTGTTCGTGGACCAGCGGCGGGAGGCTGTGGCCCTCATCCGGCAGAATCTGAAGCACACCGGCCTGGAGGCCGGAGCCAGGGTGGTCCAGGGGGAGGCCCTGCGCTGTCTGAAAAGCCAGCGGGAGCCGTTTCACCTCATCTTTCTGGACCCTCCTTACGACACCGATCTGCAGGAAAATGCGCTAAAAACCATTGCTGACATTGACATCCTTTCGGAAAATGGTATAATCATCTGTGAAAGCAGGGTGGAAAAGGAACTGCCCGCACTTTCTGCACCGTATCGGAAGGACAGATCGTATCGGTATGGCAAGATCAAGGTGACTCTGTACCGAAAGGACGCAACAGCAATATGAGGACAGCCATTTATCCCGGCAGCTTTGACCCGGTCACACGGGGACATCTGGACATCATCAAGCGGGCCGCGGCCCAGTTTGACCGTCTGATCGTCTGTGTCATGGTGAACTCCGAGAAGAAGGGCCTGTTTACCCCCCAGGAGCGGGTGGAGCTGCTCCGGCGGGTGACGGCGGATATCCCCAACGTAGAGGTGGACGCCTCTCCCAGCCTGCTGGCGGACTACGCCAGAGAGAAGGGAGCGGGCTGCGTGGTCAAGGGACTGCGGGCCATGTCGGACTTTGAAAAGGAGTTCCAGATGGCCATGATCAACCGGAAGCTCAATCCGGGTCTGGAGACTATGTTTTTGTCCGCCCGTCAGAACTATACCTATCTAAGCTCCAGCATCGCCAAGGAGCTGGCCATGTACCGGGTGCCCCTGGAGGACTTCGTCCCTGCGGAGATCGCAGCCGATGTCCAGGCCAAGATGGAACAACAGCTTTGCCGGCAGACCCGGCGGACAGACTGAAAGAAAAGGACGGTAATACCAATGGCAAACGGAGTAACGGAACTGCTGGATATGCTCTACCGGATGATCGACGATGCAAAGGGCGGCCTGGGCGGCACCTGCAAGATCAATCGGGACGATGCCCTGGATCTGCTGGACGAGATCCGGAATAAATTCCCAGCTGAGCTCAGCGAGGCGAAAAAGCTGATGGCCACTCGGAACGAGTATCTGGACGGGGCCAAGACCGATGCTGACCGTATCCGTCAGCAGGCGATGGACAAGGCGCGCCAGATGGTGGACGAGCACGAGATCGTCCGCCAGGCCCGGGCGGAGGCCAGCAGCGTCACCGCTCAGGCGGAGAAGCGCTCTGAGGAGCTGAAGCAGGCGGCCAACGCCTATTGCGAGGACGCTCTGCGCCGCACCGAGGACGCTGTGAACGTGGCCCTCAACGAGGTGCGCCAGTCCCGCTCCAAGTTCCGGGCGGTGGCCGGTATGGGCAGCACCCCCTCCCGTCGGAGCCAGAACGTGGCCTACGACGCAGCCAAGGAAGAGGACTGAGCGGAAGCGGGGGCAGTGCGCCTCTGACAACGACAGAAATGCGTGGCCGGACGGGCGGCGTGGAGACAGCGCCGCCCGTCCGGTCGCTCTGTCCCAGGGTAATTGACATAATTCTAACCGCAACCTGTGAAAAATGGGGCGTATTCTCCGGTTTTTGCAATTTGACTGAACAATTCGCAAAACTTTTGGCCCAAAACATCCGATTTGGAAGGAAAAACAGAAAGGATTCCTCCGAAAAAATAGTTACAAGGGGTTGCAATTTTGAAACAAAAGAATTATACTAGCTATATCACCGGAGACGATTTCGGGGCTGCTGTCCCAGGCCGGGGAGAAAGGCGGGTCGCTGTGTCATGACAGAGTTTACCCATCGCCCGGTGTTGCTGGAGGAATGTATCCAGGGACTGGCTATCCGGCCGGAGGGCGTCTATGTGGACGGCACTCTGGGTCGGGCGGGCCACGCCAGAGAGGTGGCGGCCAGACTGACCACCGGACGGCTCATCGGCATTGACCGGGACCAGGCGGCGCTGGACGCCGCGCCGGGCCGATTTGGCCCCCTGATGGAGCGGGTGACGCTGGTACACGGCAACTTCCGGGACATCCCGGAGATACTGGACCGGCTCTCCATTGTCGGAGTGGACGGTATTTTGTTGGATTTGGGGGTTTCCTCTCCTCAGCTGGACGACGCCAGCCGGGGGTTCTCCTACAGCAAAGACGCTCCCCTGGATATGCGGATGGATCAGAGCCAGACGCTGACCGCCGCCGACATCGTCAACACCTATGACGAGGACGAACTCCGCCTCATCCTCAGCCGGTACGGCGAGGAGCGGTATTCTCCCCGCATCGCCGCCGCCATCTGCCGCAGGCGGGAGGAACGGCCCATTGAGACCACGCTGGAGCTGGTGGACATCATTCGCTCCGCCATGCCCGCCGCCGCCCTTCGGGAGAAGCAGCACCCCGCCAAGCGGAGCTTCCAGGCCTTGCGCATCGCCGTCAACGACGAGCTGGGGGCCATTGCCGACACCATGGAGGCGGTCATCCCCCGGTTGAACCCGGGTGGGCGGCTGTGCGTCATCACCTTTCACTCCCTGGAGGACCGGATCGTCAAGACCGCCATGGCCCAGGCGGCCAGGGGCTGCACCTGCCCACCGGAATTTCCGGTGTGCGTCTGCGGCAAGACCCCCCAGGTGCGCCTGACCCCCAGAAAACCGATCATTCCCTCGGCTGACGAGTGCGGGGAAAACCCCAGAGCGCGCAGCGCAAAGCTGCGCGTCTGCGAGAAGTGCCAGCCGGTTACGATATAAGAAACGAGGCATCCCTTTATGGCAAATGCAGCGAGACAATATTACAGCTATGAGCCGGCTGTTCCCCGCCGAAAGCGGGATAACGGCCCCCAGCTTCATGAGCTGCCGC
>JAJQHP010000107.1 GCA_021199695.1 Clostridiales bacterium | reverse complement strand
GGGGATACAGTATCTGCTCTACAAGCTGGCATCGGTGCTGACCGCCGCCGTGACCCGGCACCCGGTCTCTCAGCTCATCAGCGATCTGGGGGGAGCCTTCGGGCTGATGCTGGCCATGTCCGGGGCCTCGGCGCTGGTGACGCTGATCTCCATCGTGACCACGGTCAGCGTGGCGGTGAGCTGAGATGGAGCTGTTAAAGGAATGGCTCCTGGGGGTAATCGCAGTCTCCTTTCTGACGGCGGCGGCCCAGGCCGTCATGCCGGACGGGGCGGTGAAGCAGGTGGGCAGGCTGGCCTGCGGCCTCATTTTATTCCTGTCCATGGTAAGACCCCTTCTGGGGATGGACTACGGCTCTCTGTCCCAGGCTCTCCGGGACTATCAGGAGGAGCTGTCCGCCCGACAGGAGACGCTGGAGGAGACGGGAAAAGAACTGACCGGGGACATCATAGCGGAGGAGACGGACGCATATATTCAGGACATGACGGAGGAGCTGGGCGTGGACTGCCGGATCACCGTGGAGTGGAATTGGGAGGAGGAGACCCCGACTCCGGTTCAGGCTATTGTGACAGGTGAACTTTCCAACGGAGACCGGGCTGCTCTGACCGAGGCGCTGGTGCGGGACCTCGGATTGGAGCGGGAGCAGATCGTCTACCAGGAGTCTGAGGAGAAGGAGGGGACATGAAACCGAAGTGGGACACCGAAAAGGCGAAAGAGCTGCTGAAACGGTATCAATACGTCCTGCTGGTGCTGGCCCTGGGGGTGGCCCTGATGCTCTGGCCCTCGGGGGAGGACATTGGGGACACGTCGGAGACAGAGACGGCGGTCCAGACGGCGGACACCTCTCTGGACGACACGGTGGCCGACCTGGAGCGGCGGATGGCTCAAGCCCTGTCTCAGATGCAGGGGGTGGGGGAGACCACCGTTGTCCTGACCGTCAAAAGCGGAACACAACGGGTCCTGGCCACCGACGAGGACGGGGACGAGCGGGAGACGGTGATTGTCTCCGCTGGCTCCAGCCAACAGGAGACGGTGACGGTTCAGGAAATCGCTCCCCAGCTCCAGGGCGCCCTGGTGGTCTGCGCCGGAGGGGGCGATCCGGAGGTCAAGCTGCGGGTTTTGCAGGCGGTGGAGGCTCTCACCGGACTGAGTGCAAACCAAATATCCATCTGTGAAGGAACAGGAGGCAACGAGGAATGAAACTGTGGAAGCGGAATGTAGTGGTGGCGGCCATCGTCCTGTTTGTGTGCGTGGCGGTCTATCTCAACTGGACCTACGACCAGGAGGCGGCGGTGAGCACCTCCGGGGACACCTCCGCCAGCGCCCTGGCCAGCGAGGACGGAGACACCGAGACCAAAACCCTGGGGGAGGCGGCGCTGGTCAGCTCGGACGACGATGAGGCGGCGGAGGAAACCTCTGGCGACACGGAGGAGATCGTCATCGACAGCTGGGACAGCGCGGAGGTGACGGAGGACGCGGCGGCTGAGACGGTCAGTGAGACGGGAGACAGCAGCGGCTACTTTGCCGAGGCCCGGCTGAGCCGGGAGGAGGCCCGGGCCAGCGCCCTGTCCATCCTTCAGGAGACGGTAGACGACCCGGACGCCAGTGACGCAGCGGTGAGCGCGGCGGCGGACAGCATCACCGCCATGGCCTCGGCCACCCTGGCGGAGTCCCAGATCGAGAGCCTGGTCACTGCCAAGGGCTATCCGGAGTGCGTGGCCTTTATCGGAGATAACAGCGTCAGCGTGGTGGTCTCCACCGAGAGCGGCGAGCTGTCGGGGGCGGACGTGGCCAAAATCACCGACATCGTTCTGGGGGAGACAGACTTTTCGGCCAGTTCGGTGAAGGTGGTGCTGGCGGAGGACTGATGTTCAACGGCATATCCTGATTTTCAACAGCCTTTCCCTGGGCGAGAACAGTCCCGGGGAAGGCTGTCCCTGTGTCGGGCACAGGTCGTTTTCTGTCGGGAACAGGGGGCGGGACGGATGAAAATTTTTCCCTCATTTTCGATTTTTCTCTCACGGAGAGGGTTTTCATTTTGCATATTCCGGTGTATAATAGCAGAAATACTGCATACTGGGTCATTGCGCCGGTGACACGGACAAATGAGCCGAATTGAGATGTGGAGGAACCGTAACATGACGAGAACCGCTGCCCGTGAGATCGCAGTCCGCCTGGCCTATGAGCTGGGCTATACGGACGAGAGCGCCCAGGAGATGCTGGATCGTTTCCTTGATCCGGAGCATTTTCTCTCCCTGGGAGGGGAGGACCCTCTGTACCGGGAGCTTCCCGACGAGAAGCAGGAGGCCTATATCCGCAAGGTGGTGGGCGGCGTAGGCGCCCACGGTGCGGAGCTGGACGGATACATCGAGAAGTACGCCATCGGCTGGCGGTTTGAGCGCATCCCCCGGGTGGCCGCCGCCATTATGCGGGTGGCCATGTATGAGCTGCTCTACCTGCCGGAGATCCCCCAGGGCACCGCTATCCATGCGGCGGTGCAGATCGCAGAGCACTATGAGGACGAAAAGGTGGTCGCCTTTTTAAACGGCATCCTGGGCACCTTCGTCCGGGAGGAGCTTCCGGAGGAGGTCAGAAAATGAGAGCGGCGCTGGGCATAGACACCAGTAATTACACCACCTCCGCCGCCGTCTTTCGGGAGGACGGCGCCGGCGGCAACGAGGGAAAGCTCCTCACCGTCAAGGAGGGAGAGCTGGGCCTGCGGCAGAGCGAGGCCCTGTTCCAGCACGTCCGGGAGCTGCCTCAGCGGTTCCGTGACCTGGAGGCCAAAGGGCTGCTGAAGGACATCGCCGCCGTGGGGGCCTCCACTCAGCCCCGGGCGGTGGAGGGCTCCTATATGCCCTGCTTTTTAGCGGGGGCCTCCCAGGGGGAGACGCTGGCCGCCGCGCTGGGCGTGCCGTATTACGGCTTTTCCCATCAACAGGGCCACGTGGCCGCCGCCTGCTGGTCTGCGGGACGGCTGGAGCTGCTGGACAAGCCCCTCCTGGCCTGGCACCTCTCCGGGGGGACCACCGAGCTGCTGCTGGTGGTGCCGGAGGGGAGCAATGTCCGCTGCGGCCGCATCGGTGGCACCATCGACATCTCTGCCGGACAGCTCATCGACCGGACGGGGCAGATGCTCCATGTGCCGTTCCCGTCGGGGAAGAGCCTGGACCGCATCTCCCAGTTTTCCCAGCGGCCGGACTGCTTCCGGGTGCGGCTCAACGGCCTGGAATTTTCCCTTTCCGGGATGGAGAACAAGGTGCGGGATATGGTGGAGGCCCATCGTCTGCCCTCGGACATCGCCCGGTTCATGCTGCTGACCGTCGCCTCGGCGGTGGAGCGCACCACCCAGGCGGCCCGGCGGCAGTATCCCGGTCTGCCGGTGGTCTGCTCCGGAGGCGTGGCCTCCAACAGTCTGCTGCGGCAGAAGCTCACCGGGGCAATTTTCGCCCAGCCCGCCTACTCCACCGACAACGCCATGGGGACGGCGATTTTGACCATGCGGCGTCTCCAGCGGGGAGCGTAATATGGAGCAGGCCGTCTTTACCGTGGGCCAGGTGAACCAGTACCTCAAGGCCAGGATGGACGGAGACCGGATGCTCTCCGCCATCGCCGTCCGGGGGGAGATCTCCAACTACAAGCGGTATCCCTCCGGCCATCACTACTTCTCCCTGAAGGACGGGGAGGGGGCACTGAAATGCGTCCTGTTCCGCTCCTCTGCCCAGCGGCTCCGGTTCCAGCCGGAAAACGGCATGAAGGTGGTGGCCAGGGGCCGCATCACCGTCTTTCCCCGGGACGGACAGTATCAGCTCTATGCCGACAGCCTGATCCCCGACGGGGTAGGGGAGCTGTATGTGGCCTTTGAGCAGACCAAGGCCCGCCTTGCCCAGGAGGGGCTGTTCGACGAGAGCCGGAAAAAGCCCCTGCCCCCTTACCCGGAGCGGATTGCCCTCATCACCTCCGCAGCCGGGGCGGCGGTCCACGATATGATACGCATTTTGAAGGCCAGATGGCCGGTGGCCCAGGCGCTGCTGCTCCCTGTCCGGGTGCAGGGGGCCCAGGCTCCGGCGGAGCTGGCCGGGGCGGTGCGATATGCCAACGCCCATCATCTGGCCGATTTGATCATCATTGGCCGGGGCGGCGGCTCCATGGAGGACCTGTGGGCCTTCAACGACGAAAACCTGGCCCGTACCATCGC
>JAJQHP010000150.1 GCA_021199695.1 Clostridiales bacterium | reverse complement strand
CGGCCGTTGTATCCGGGGCTCTTCCGATAGACGGGAATCCCCATGTTCAGTCCCTCTCCGATATACAGTATACCGTAGCCGCCCCGGGCCGGGTCGAACAGACAGGCCAGCTTCTCCCGGGTCAGGCCGGGTCCGTCGTCCTCCACAGAGAGATAGGCCCGCTGACGGCGCAGCTCCAGCCGGAGGACGATCCTTCCGCCCCGTTCCGTAGCCCGGAGCGCATTGCTCACCAGCTGGCACACCAGGTAGAGGAACATCTGATCATCGCATTTGGCGTAAACCGTCCGCCGGGGGACTTTCAGGGTGATCTCCCGCCCGGCCATGCTCACCAGCCCCTCCAGCTCGTGGAGACACCACCGGCACAGGCCCACCAGGTCCATCACCTGTGGGGTAAAGTCGAAGGGCGGCGTCTCATCGGGCAGGGCAGCCAGCTCCAGCAGACGGAGCATCCGCAGCGCCCGGAGCTGGGATTTGCTGTACCGGGCCAGTGCCGCCCCCTCCTCCCGCTTCTGCTCCGCCGTCAGGATCATCCGGATCAGCTCCTCAGAGGACATCATTCCGGCCAGCGGCCCCCGCAGCTGCTGCAGCAGGAACGGGATGCGGTCGTTGGGGAGGATGGGCCGCTCCTCCACCGGGGACAGCCGGAGCAGCCGTCCCGCCCCGCTGGCCCAGGAGAGGACCGTCCAGGGCCGTCCCTCCACCGTCAGGGACCGGGCGTCGTCCGTCTCCCCCTCCAGCGGCTCCGGCAAAGGCTCACCCACCGGGGGCAGCCAGACCAGCCGGGCAGCGGCGGGGTTCCGATATTGCACCAGTCCGCCCTCCACATAGAGGATCGGCTCCGGCATACAGTCAAAGCTCTGCGCCACCGGCAGATTGAAATCGCTCATATTTGCCTCCACACAGCAGAAATGGTCACTCTCAGTATAGCAAAGCGGGGACGAAAGAACAAGAATAAAATCGAAATCCGTCAACAGGAGCGGAAAGGGCCGCCCTCCGGGGTAAGCCGCCGGGCAGACGGCGGCTCCGTTAGAATGGCCCGCTCCCTCCATCCTATACCGCCGGGGAAAAAATGGTTCCCCGCCGGGGCTCGGCCGGACGCCGCTCCCTGCTCCTTGATGGAGGGGCGATTCTATGGTATACTGTTTCTGCATAGATGCGATCACACCACAGGGAGGCGCGGCGACCCATGGGAAAATGTCTCTTTCTCGATCTGGACGGCACCCTTCTCCGGGATGACAAGACCCTGTCCCAGGCCAATTACCGGGCCATCCGGGGCGCGCTCTCCCGGGGACACCGGGCGGTCATCACCACGGGACGGCCACTGAAAAGCGCCCTGCTCCAGGCGCAGGCCCTGGACCTGACCGGTCCGGGGTGCTACGTCATCGCCATGAACGGGGGCATCGTCTGGGACTGCGCCGCAGGGCGGGAGCTGTACCGCCGGAGCATGGCCTGGGAAGACCTCTACGCCCTGTTCGACGAGGCCAACCGCCGGGGCGTGTTTCTCCAAACCTACGACGACCGGGACGTGATCGTGGAGGCCCGGAACGACGGCGAGACGGTGCGCCGGTACTGCGCCCCCATTCAGATGGACTACCGGGTGGTGGGCGACGTTCGCCGGGATCTGACCGTCCCTCCGGTAAAGGCCATGGCCATCGACTTCTCCCGCCGGGCGCCGGTAGAGAACCTGGAGCGCTGGGTCCACCGGGAGATGGCCGGTCGGCTGGACTGCTTTTTCTCCTGCCAGTATTATCTGGAGATCGTCCCGGCGGGGCAGAACAAGGGGACGGCGGTGGAGGCCATGTGCGCCCGTCTGGGCGTCCCCCTCCGGGACGCTGTGGCGGTGGGGGACGCCGCCAACGATATCCCCATGCTCCGGGCGGCAGGCGTGGGCGTAGCCATGGCAAACGCCGCCCCGGCGGTCAGGGCGGCGGCGGACGCCGTCACCCTCCGGGACAACAACCACGACGGGGTCGCTGAGGTGGTGGAGCGCTTTTTGGGGTAGGGCGCGCCGGTCCGCGCAAGTCTTTGTCCCTTCCGACACCCCTCCAAAACACACACATCCCCGTCTGACGGAGCGGTTCCGTCAGACGGGGATGTTTTTACACCAATTCTAAAAGCTCCTCCGGCCGGTCGATGATGTACCGCGGTCCCAGCGTCTCCAGCAGAGAGCGGTCCCGGAAGCCCCAGGTCACGGCGGCGCAGTCCAGACCGGCGTTTTTCGCCGTGGCGCAGTCCACGTCCGAGTCTCCCACGAACAGGCACTCCTCCCGTGTCCGGCCCAGCTGGGACAGGACGGCGTTCACCATGTCCGGGCTGGGCTTACGCCGAAGGCCCTCCCGCTCCCCCAGGGAGACGGTCATGTAGCTGCCAAAAAAGTGTCGGCTCAGCTCCCGTACCGCCACATCCTGCTTGTTGGACACCACCGCCATGACGATCCCCCGGCGGTGGAGCTGCTCCATCAGCGGCAGAATACCGGGGTAGGGGCCGGTCTTGATCTGGCTGTGGGACTCATAGTAGCTGCGGTAAAAGGCGGTGGCCTCCTGAAAACGGGGATAGTCCCGGCCTCCCGGCAGGGTCTTTTCCATGAGCACGGCCACGCCGTTGCCCACGCTCTGCCGGACGTGTTGGATGGGCAGCGGCTCCAGTCCCTCCTGTCGGCGCATGGCGTTGACGGCGTCGGTCAGGTCCTCCAGGGTGTTCAGGATGGTGCCGTCCATGTCGAAGATCACGGTGGTATAGGGCATACCGTCTCCTCCTCCTGTCTGTGTTCCGGGGCATTGTAGCACAGAGGGGGGAGGGTTGTCAAAAGGGTTACTCGGCATAAGCTGTAACAAAAGGAGAACAGCCTGCACAATCTATAGCCTGAGAATCTTTCAGCGAATTCGCCGAAGCAATCAGAGCTTGATGATAGTGCCTGCTGCTCTCCCTCAGTCGCCTTTCGGCGACAGCTCCCTCAGAGAGGGAGCCGAGCCATGTTCTTCCGTCTGCTTACCAGCCGCCGTTGCCTCCGTAGGGGTTGGTGTAGCCGTAGCCATAGCTGTAGCCGTAGCTGTCGCTGTAGTCGTCGGTAGTGGAGTCGTCCGCCGCGCTGTCCGGGACCTCCTCGTCCAGGGTGACGATGATGGTGTAGTAGCTGCCGTCCCGGTAAACGGTCAGCGTCATCTCCTCACCGGCCTTGTGGTTGTTCTTGGCGTCCACCAGTTCCTCATAGGTGGTGATGTCCACCCCGTCCACCTGGGTGATGATGTCGCCCACCTGGAGTCCTGCAGTCTCGGAGCAGGAGCCGCTCTCCACCGACATGACGTAGGCGCCCACCACCATGTTGGAGTACTGCTGGGCGGTGATGCTGCTGACGGTGGACACGGAGATGCCCAGGTAGGGCTTGCCGGTGATATAGCCGTAGGTGATCAGGTCGTCCAGCACGTCCAGCGCGTCGTTGATGGGGATGGCGAAGCCGATGCCCTCGATGGTAGCGGTGCTGGAGGAGGAGCTGGAGTTGGAATACTTGGCGTTGACGATGCCGATGACCTCGCCGTACTCGTTAAACAGGGGGCCGCCGGAGTTGCCGGAGTTCACGGTGCAGTCGGTCTGGAGCAGATTCATCACCGTACCGTCCTCCATGGTCAGGGCCCGGTCCAGGCCGGAGACAGCTCCGGTAGTCAGGGTGTTGGCGAAGGTGCCCAGGGCGTTGCCGATGGCGGTGACGGTGGAGCCCACCGCCAGATTGTCAGAGTCGCCCAGCACCACGGCGGTGAGGCCGGTAGCCTCGATCTTCAGGACCGCCAGGTCTGCGTCCTCGTCGCCGCCCACATAGGTGGCCTCATAGCTGGTGGAGTCAATAAAGGTGCAGGAGATGGCCTGGTAGCCGTCCACCACATGGTAGCAGGTGAGGATGTACCCGTCCTCCGAGATGATAAAGCCGGTGCCTGCGCCCACCCCGTCAGAGGTCTGGACCTCGATGCTGACCACCGAGTTGGAATAGGCCTCGTAAATCTGGCTGGGGGTCATGGTTCCGTCCTCGGAGGTGGTGACGGTGCTGGTGGTGGTATCCCGGTCGCTGACCTGGATCTCCACGGAGGTGTCCCCGTCGCTCTCACCGTCCTCGTCGTCTGCGCTGTCGGAGACGTTCTCGGCGGTGGTGCTGTCCCCGTCGTCGCTCTCCGTGGCGGCGCTGCCCAGAGAGTTGAACATCAGATAGGCCCCGCCCATC
>JAJQHP010000206.1 GCA_021199695.1 Clostridiales bacterium | reverse complement strand
GAGCCGTTGACCGCCCGAACGGTGTAGATATAAGTAGTTCCGGAGACGGCGGTGGTGTCCGTATAGCTGGTGGACGAGCTGGTGCCGATCTGTTTCCAGGAGCCGCCGGAGACCTTTCGATAGACCCGGTAGCTGTCTGCATCGCTTACTGCGCTCCATTTGACGGTAATGCCGGAGGTGGCATTGGCAGCAGAGGTCAGGGACGGCGTACTCAGGGAAACCGCGCTCGCGGTGTCGGAAACCGTCACGCCGACTGCGTCAAAGCTGCCCGCACCACTGATGGCGTAGATCGTGCAGGTGCCGGCGGCAACAGTGGTGATCACACCGGAGTCCGAGACGGTGGCCACAGTGGGGTCGCTGGTCTCATAATAAATCGTACCCGCATCCCCTGTGGTGGTCAGAGTGGAGGCCAGAGATTTTGTGTTTCCGGTCCTGATCGTATAGGCGGAGGACAGGGACACCTGGGACTCTCTTATATAGCCGGTATAGGTGGTGCCGGAAACAGTGACCTTGACCTGATACCAATACGGATAGTAGAGCCGCTCGGTATACCCGGTGGACTGAGTCTGGTAGCCGCCCAGTACGGTGACTGTCGAGCCCTTGGGCACCGAAACCACAGAGGAGCTCATGGAGGGAGAGGAATACAGGGTAGTTGCGACTGTGGTGGTGCCCGTGTTGGCGCCGCTGAGGCGAACGGTGGAGTCTTCATCCGGCATATCGTCAAAGACAGGGATGTAGAACAGGAAAGCGCTGCTGACCGCACCGGATGCGTTATAGGCGTTGTAGGTGGTGATAGATTCCGACGCAACCGCATAGGTGGCGGACATATACTGGTGGCTGTAGGCAGAATAGTACCGGTCGGGGCTTACGTTAAAGCGCATATAGTAGCTGGTATTCTGCCCTTTGCTGATGTAGCTGTTGGCCAGAAACTCCGCTCCGCCGTACAGGGCGAGAACGGGATTGTACCAGCCATGATTTTTTGCATAGGCCAGACCGTTTAGCACTGCCGTGCCGGTGGTGGAGGCGGTAGCGCCGATGTTATAAAAGTTGTAGTACCCCACGTAGCCGCTCACCGTTCCGCAGATGGACTGGTTGGTGGTGACGGCCCCCGTCTCCTGGACGATCTTGCTGGCCAGATAATAGGGGCTGACGTCTGTGGCAACGCCCACGTTATAGATGATGGAGGAGTAGTTAGAGCCATAGCTGCTGCTCAGGCTGCTCAGACTGACCGTCTCTCCGCTGGTGTTGACATAGGTACTGATGTAGTACAGGCCCTTGCTGGAGCTGCTGCTGGAGTCGGCCGCATTTTTCAGTACCTTCTGGACTCCGGAGAGCTGCTGAACGCTGCTGTAGGTCTGATCCTCAAACTGGAAGATGTACTTAGCCGTCAGGAAGTTGCGTGGGTCCATATAATAGGCAATGGCCGCCCGACTGGCGCTGACATGGCTGCCGTCAATGGGTTTATAATGGTTGGTGCTGGAATAGCTGGAGGAGCTGTAATATCCGCTGTGGTTGTTCAGCAGCAGATCATCGGTCTCGCCGTTGAGGTTATAGTCGATGGTGCTGCTGGAGCCATACTCCCCACTGATCACGTCATCCCAGGACAGGCCGGTATCCACAGCTACAAAAATCCAGTTGGGGTAAGTCTCGTGGAGCGCCTTCAGATAGGTCTGGTAGCTCTCGGGGAACTTGGCCAGCTCGGTGGCATAATCGTAATCCGTCTCGTCGGAGGCCATTGCCGCGGCCAGAATGGATTCGATTTCCGCCATCGCGTCCTGCTCTGCCAGCTCCTCCTCCGTGAGGGCGTCATCCTCCTCAGAGTCAGCCTCCGCCTGCTCCGACTCCTCTGAATCGGCAGCGACATCCGATTCTGCATCTGTAGAGGTGTCCGCATCGGAAGAATCCGCGGTGCCCTCGTCAGAGGCATCATCCTCAGAGACGGACTCGCCTTCCGATTCGGCAGCTTCCGTGCTGTCGATGTCCTCTGTCTCCTGAGAGGCATCTGTACTGGAGGACTCATCCTCCGTTTCCTGGGCGGTATCTGTTTCGGAGGAGGCATCCTCTCCTTCCTGCGCCGCATCCTCTGTCTCATCGGTAACATCGGATGTCTCCTGAGATACCTCGCTGTCATCAACCTCTGTGGCCCAGGCCATGCTGGGCCCAAGCTCGGCAAGGAGCAGACAGACCGTCAGAAGAACGGAGAGAAGGCGGGTAAAGAAGCTTGTTTTTCCCATATTGTGGTCTCATTCCTTTCATGTTGTAGGGGTGGATATCTCTTGTGCCTCAATCAGGCGGAGAGAAAATGATTACAAAGTTGTAACCAAATGTCATTTGTTTGTTATTATACACGATAACAGGGGGAAATACAATAGGAAAAGCTCAATTCAAGCTAAAATTTCTCCAAAATCACGCCAAAACGGGCTGTAAAAACGACCTGAGCAGGCTGGCAGGATGCAGAAAAGCCTGTAAAGCGATAACGCTTCACAGGCTTGATGGGACGATAGATATACGATTCTTCCCCGGGGCGCAGAGCAGCTTACCAACGGACAAGGCAGGCGGTGCTGGACAGTCCCCCGCCGAAGGCGCACATCAGGATCAGGTCGCCCCGGTGGAAAATGCCCTTGCGGTTGCACTCGTCCAGGAGGATGGGGACGCTGGCGGCGGAGCAGTTGCCGCAGTGGTCGATGTTCATCAGAAACTTTTCGGCGGGGATACCCTTGAGCCGCCGGGCGGCGGCCTCGATGATGCGGCGGTTCGCCTGGTGACAGATCACCCAGTCCACCTGGGACTGCTCTACGCCGCACTGGGACAGCAGAGCCTCCACCTCCTGGGGGATAGAGCGGGTGGCAAATTTATAGGTCTCACTGCCGTTCATAAACACATAGGGATGTTCCTCACCGCCGGTCCAGAAGGGAGAGATGCCCTTGTGAGTGGGGACCCGGAGCACCTCTTCGCCGCCCTTGACGGTCATGTGAGAGCCCAGGTAGTCTTCTCCAGGCTCCAGCACGGCGGCTCCGGCGCCGTCGCCAAAGAGGATGCAGGTGGAGCGGTCCGTCCAGTCCAGGATTCGGGACATCTGCTCGGTGCCCACGATGAGGATCTTCTGATACCGGCCGGTGGAGAGATAGGCCGCCGCCGTCTCCATGAGAAACAGGAAGGCGGAGCATGCCCCGTTGAGATCGAATCCGGGACAGGTGGCCCCGATCTCCCGCTGCACCAGACAGGCCATGCTGGGCACGATAAACTCGCCGCTGACGGTGGCGCAGAGGATCAGGTCCAGCTCGTCCGCCCGGACGCCACTGTTCTCCAGGGCCGCCTGAGCGGCCTTGGCCGCCAGGGCGGAGGCCGGCTCATCGGTGGAGACGTGCCGGGAGCGGATGCCGGTACGGGTGGAGATCCATTCGTCGTTGGTGTCCACCAGCTTTGCCATATCATCGTTGGTGACAACCATGGGAGGGAGATAACTGCCGGTTCCCAGAATATGTAAGCTCATAGCGCGTTTGTCCTTTCCTGTCTCCGGCCTGAAGCGTGCCGAAGCGCCGTTCGATCGATTGCTCATCTATTTTAGCAAATGCGGCGAAAGCTGTCAATCGCCATTCGGCCTTTCCGAGACGATGACAGTATAACAGTAATCCGGGAAAAATTTTGAATCCCTGTTGGAAAAACGAATCAGCTGTGTTACAATATCCAATGCTCTGATGACCACATCGGCCCGGACGGGCCGTTTTGTTCTGTTGAACACCATTCAATCCAGAGGCAAAGGAAGGAACTTCATATGGGAAAGTATTTTGGAACGGACGGCTTCCGGGGCGAGGCCAATGTGACCCTGACCGCGGAGCGGGCCTATCAGGTGGGCTTTTTCCTGGGCTGGTATTACAATCAGCGCCCCCTCGACGGCAAGCGGGCACGCATCGTCATCGGAAAGGATACCCGGCGTTCCAGCTATATGCTGGAGTTCGCGCTGTCCAGTGGCATCACTGCCGCCGGTGCGGACGTGTACCTGCTCCGGGTGACCACAACCCCCAGTGTGGCCTATATCGCCAAGGTGGACAGCTTTGACTGCGGCATCATGATCTCCGCCAGCCACAACCCCTTCTATGACAACGGCATCAAGCTCATCAACGACCAGGGAGAGAAGATGGACCAGGAGACCATCGACAAGGTGGAGGCGTATCTGGACGGCAAGGGCCCGGACATTCCCGCCGCAACCGGGGCGGACATCGGCGCAGCCTTTGACTACGACTCCGGGCGGCATCGCTATATTGCCTATCTGATCTCCCTGGCGGTCCACTCCTTCCGTGGCAAACGGGTGGGCCTGGACTGCGCCAACGGCTCCGCCTGGTCCATCGCCAAGGTGGTGTTCGAGGCCCTGGGGGCCAAGGTGTTCGTCATCGGCAACGAGCCGGACGGCACCAACATCAACCTCAACTGCGGCTCCACCCATCTGGAGGCTCTTCAGAAATTCGTAGTGGAGAACCACCTGGATGTGGGCTTCGCCTATGACGGCGACGCCGACCGCTGCCTGGCAGTGGACGAAAACGGCAAGGCAGTCAGCGGAGACGAGATCATGTACCTCTATGCCCGGTATATGAAGGACCGGGGTAAGCTGCTCACCAATACGGTGGTCACCACCGTTATGTCCAACTTCGGTCTGTACAAAGCCCTGGACGCAGTGGGCATCGACTATGTCAAGACGGACGTGGGAGACAAATATGTCTATGAGTATATGGTCAAGCACGGCAATCGCCTGGGCGGAGAGCAGTCCGGCCACATCATCTTCAGCAAGTATGCCACCACCGGAGACGGCATTCTCACCTCCATCAAGGTCATGGAGGTCATGCAGGCCAAGCGGCTGACCCTGAGCCAACTGTGCGAGCCCATGACCGTCTATCCCCAGCTGCTGGTCAACGTGAAGGTAAAGGATAAAGAGGCCGCTCAGAATGACCCGGACGTCCAGGCCGCTGTGAATAACGTAGCCAACCGGCTGGGCGACGCCGGCCGTATCCTGGTACGGGAGTCCGGCACTGAGCCTCTCATCCGGGTCATGGTGGAGGCGGAGACCCCGGAGCTGTGCCAGGAATATGTTTATCACGTGGTCAACGTCATCCGCGCTAAGGGGCATGAGGTGAAATAATGTTCCCCTTCGCCTCGGCCCAGGCACGGACGTAAAAAGGACGGGCCGGAGAGCACGAAGGACGTGCCCAGCGGGGTAAAATTTATCATTTCCAGGAGCGGGCAAAGATGCTCAGCTGAAAAATCCAATGCCGGGATGCAATCACAGCTTGTGACGCACCCCGGCATTTTCAGTTTCTTTGGAAATATAATTTGCAGTTTTATGAATTTTATCCGTTGACGATCGGTCATTTACGGCAGAAGCTGAATCAACAGTGAAATTAAAAAACATCATTTGTTGAAAAGCGTCCCAGGCTATGGTAAAATATGTAAAACCGGGGCAGGGAGATGGGCTATCGGCACGACTGCTCTGTAATACGAGGAGGGAGATAAGATGTTCAGCAGTATGTATTTTTACCTGATGGTTGTGGTGGTTGTGTTCGCCCTGGGCGACCTGGTCGCCCACTTTACGAAGGGCCGTCTGTCCGGCATGATGATCGTCATGCTGATCTTTCTGGTGGGGTTTCTGGCGGGGGTCTTTCCCGCGGATATCATCGACCAGGCGGGGCTGACCGAGCTGTCCAGCCTGGCCATCGCCATGGTGCTCTTTAATATGGGGACGACCATTAACGTCCGGCAGCTGATCCGGGAGTGGAAAACGGTCCTGATGGCGGCCCTCTGTATGGTGGCCTCCTGCCTCCTGCTCCTGGTGGCCGCGCCGCTCATCGGCCTGGACACCGTCCTGGTGGGGATGCCGGTGATCAACGGCGGGGCCATGGCCACCTCGCTGATGACCGCCGCGGCCACGGAAAAGGGCCTGACCACCGCCGCCGCCCTCTGCGCGGTGATTTATTCGGTGCAGAAGCTGGTGGGCGCGCCCATCGCCTCCGCCATGGGCCTGAAATATGCCAAAAAGCTGGCAGCGGAGTTCCGTACCGACCCGGAGGGGAAGATGGCGGCGCTGAAGGCAAAGCAGAGCAGCGTCTCCTCGGAACAGGTCCCCTTCTATGAGAAGCATAAGGCGCTGTACACGGCGAATCTGGACATCGCCATCGTGTGCATCGGCGGCTGGCTGGCCAGGAGTTTGGGCGGCGTGACCCCCGTCAACTATGCGGTGTGGGCGCTGATTCTGGGGTCCCTATCCGGGATCGGCGGCTTCATCCCGCCCAAGCCCCTGCAGCGGGGCTCCTCCTACGGGATTCTGCTCATCGCCATTTACGGCTCCATCATCCCCTCTCTGGCGACGGTCTCTCTGTCCGACCTTGGCGCTATGGCGGTTCAGACCGTACTGCTGTTTGCTCTGGCGATCGCGGGGGTGGCTCTGGTGAGCTACGTGCTGCCCATCGGAAAGCTGCTGGTGGGGGACAAGGACCTGGCCATGGGCATCGGCGCGGAGCAGTTCCTGGGCTTCCCCAGCAATGTGGTCATCTGCCGTGAGGTGGCGGAGGCCGTGGGCGAGACGCCGGAGGAAAAGACATACATCGAGGATACGCTGAATGTGCCCTACGTGGTGGGCGGTATTACGGTGGTGACCATCCTGTCCGTCCTGATGGCGGGCCTGGTGATCGACCTGCTGTGAGCGGGAGAGAGGGGGATCACTCATGCAGGAGCAGCAATTTGACATTCAGGCGATCTGTGACTATATCGACTCCAGAGAGCCGTCCATGACCCAGCTGTGGGAGCAGATGGTGCGCATCGAGAGCCCATCCGCCGACCGGGGGGAGGTCAACCGCCTGGCGGCACACCTGGACACCTATCTGGACGCCATGGGCCTGTGGCGGAAAAAGGTGGCCTTTGACCGGGCCGGCTCGACCCTGGTGGCCCAGACGGAGAGGGGAGAGCTCCCCGCCGTGGCGCTGATGGCCCATATGGACACGGTGCATCCGGTGGGCCGGTTCGGAGACAACGTCTTTCGCCGGGACGGGGACAGGATTTACGGTCCCGGCGTGTACGACTGCAAGGGCGGCATTGCGGTGGCGATTCTGGTCATCTCCACCCTGCAGCGCTTCGGCTACCGGAAACGGCAGCTCCGCCTGATTTTGAGCGGCGACGAGGAGGTGGCCCACGCCCTCTCCCAGGGGGGCGGCTGTCAGGTCTACGCCGACGCCGCCGCAGGCTGCGGGGCGGCCTTCAACTGCGAGAGCGGTCTGCTGAGCGGGGACGTGATCTACCGCCGCAAGGGGGGAGGCATCGTGACCGTCACGGTCCACGGCGTCTCCGCCCACGCAGGTAAGGAGCCGGAGAAGGGGGCCAGCGCCATCCGGGCGGCGGCCCGCAAGATTTTGAAGATCGAGGAGCTGTCCGATCCGGACCGGGTGCTGTACAACTGCGGCGTCATCAAGGGAGGCACCACCAGCAACGCCATCCCCGACCGGTGCGAATTTACCGTGGGGCTTCGATTCCCCACCAATCAGGACCTGGAGGACGCGCTGAAGGCGTTGCAGGCGATCTGCGACGACGACCCGGACCCCCGTATCCACGCGGAGATGGAGATGAATACCGTCTTTAAGGCCATGGAGCCGGTAACGGGTACAGAGCAGCTGTTGCGTCTGTATCAGGACGCCTGTGAACAGTTGGGCTTTTCCCGCCCTCAACCGGTGTACTCCGGCGGCTGTTCGGACGCCGCCTACATCTCTATGCTGGGCATCCCGGTCCTCTGCGGCGTGGGCGTGCGGGGAGACGCCAGCCACACCGCCAACGAGTACGCCGTGGCCTCATCCCTGACAGAGCAGGCGAAAAAAATCGTGCTGACCATCCTGAGTATGCCGGACGATTTTGGCAGCCCATGCGCTCTCTGACCTTCCCATACGCAAACGACCGGTTCCAACGGGGACCGGTCGTTTTCTGTACCCATGGAGCCGGATCGCTGCAAAAACAGCGATCGTTCACATGGGCAAAGACATCGCAGTTGGCGGATTTTCTCATCTGCCCACATGAACGGGATGACGTTTTCATTTACTTCCATCAAAAATACTGCTATAATATCCTCGGATTTGCCTGAAAGGAGGGATCGCCATGCCCCGTATCGCCATTGTGGAGGACGACGCCGTCTGCGCCCGGCAGCTCCAGGAGTATGTAGAGCGGTACAGCCGGGAGACGGGGACAGAGCTGCAAACCACCCTGTTCCCCGACGGGCTGGACGTGGTGGAGGACTATCGCCCGGTGTGGGACGTGATTTTGATGGACATCGAAATGCCCAACCTGGACGGCATGAGCGCCGCCAAACGCATCCGGGAGCAGGACCCGGCGGTGGTGCTCATCTTCATCACCAATATGGCCCGGTTCGCCATCCGAGGCTATGAGGTGGACGCCATGGACTTTGTCCTAAAACCGGTGAAGTACCCCCAGTTTTCCCTCAAGCTGAAAAAGGCATTGGGCATCGCCGGACGCCGGAGCCGCCGGTATCTCATGGTCAGCGACGGGGACCTGTCCCGCCGGGTAGCCACCGACACTGTCTCCTACATCGAGGTCATCAACCACCGGCTCCACATCCACACCTCGGAGGAAACCTTTGTCATCCGGGGCAGCCTCCAGGACATGGAGGAACAGCTGGCGGGGCTGCCCTTTGTCCGGTGCAGCCACAGCTATCTGGTGAACCTGGCCAACGTCGCCGGGGTAAAGCGGGACGCCCTGCTGGTGGACGGGCAGGAGATCCCTGTCAGCCGTCCCAAGCGGAAGGAAGTGCTGCAACAGCTGTCCGACTATCTGGGAGGTGGGTTCCAGTGATCGAATCGTGGGGAGATTTCCTGCTGTCCCTGTCCCTCCCGGCGGAGCTGATGGTGGCCGCCGCCCTCTATTTTGCCCGGTGTCCCAGGAGAAACCACTTTTTCATCCGGCTCCTGCCGGGCGGGATTCTTGCGCTTCTTCTGCCCCTGTGGGTGTTGGGCCTGTGGAACGTCCTGCTGCCGGGGGCGTGGCAGAGCCAGATGGCCTATTCTCTGATCTACTCCTTCGCCGCCTACTTTGCCGTGGCCGGGCTGGTCCTTCTGTGCTTCCGGCTCCCCCTCCGGGAGGCCTTTTACGGCACGACCTGCGCCTATCTGACCCAGCACCTGGCCTACTGCTTCCACCGGCTGCTGTTTCCCCAGGTGCTGGAAAACACGACCACAAGCTATAACGTCGGCTATCTGCTGGTCTACGGACTGGTCTATCTGGTGGCCTATTACTCCTTCGCCCGGCATCTGCTCACCGGCAGGGAATACCTGGTGAAGGGGGCCTACTCCCTGGCTACCACCGTCAGCGCCCTGTCCGTATCCCTGGTGCTCAGTGCCGTGGCCCAGGAGCTGCGGACGGTGGACGGGACGCTGTACCCCGTCTGTCTGCTCTACGCCATCGCCTGCTGCTCCTTTGTGCTGTGGATCCAGGTGAACCAGAAGCGGCGGCTGGACGACCAGCGCAGGCTGGACGCCCAGGAGCAGCTCTGGCTCCAGCACAAGGCCCAGTATGAAATGGCTACGGAGAACGTGGAGCTCATCAACCGCAAGTGCCACGACCTGAAGCACCAGATCGCCGCCCTCCGCAGCATCTCCGACCAGGGCCAGCGGGACAGGTCCATCCAGGAGCTGGAGCAGTCGGTGATGATCTACGACTCCATGGTGGAGACGGGCAACGGGGTGCTGGACACGGTGCTGACGGAGAAGAGCCTGCTCTGCGAGCAGTGGGGCATCACCCTGACCTGCGTGGCGGACGGGGCCTGCCTCTCCTTTATGGACGCCGTGGACATCTATGCCCTGTTCGGCAACGCCCTGGACAACGCCATCGAGGCGGTGAGCGCCCTGGAGGACGAGGAGCTGCGCACCATCGCCGTCACCGTCTTCGCCCGGGCGGACCTGGTCTTTCTCCAGATGGAGAACTACTACAGCGGCACGCTGAAGGGGGAGGGCGATCTGCCGGAGACCACCAAGGCACAGGAGCCGGGGTATCACGGCTTCGGGCTCAAGAGCATCCGCTACACGGCGGAAAAGTACGGGGGCTTCCTCACTGTCCAGACCGAGGACAACATTTTCCTCCTCCGGGTGACCATCCCCCGGTATCAGTCATAATAGACAATCCTATCAGAGATGTCTTTTCTGTAAGTGGCGCAAGTTACGTCAAAAAACGCGCAAACTGGGTCAGCCTTCCTCCTTTTTCCGTCTCCCTGTGCTATGCTGAGGGCAGCAAGCCAGAGAATCTCTGGAAAAAGGAGGAAAATTTTATGAAAGAAACCGCCCAAGGCGGCGTCCGCCGCCCCGGAAAGGTGCCCTTCGTACTGATGTGCATCTTTTTGGTCATCCTGATCGTGCTCAACGCAGCGCTGATCACTCTGGTCCCCCAGTATTTTGACACCATCAACTCTTTCCTGGCCCCCGCTGCCGACGAGGAGGCCACCGCCGCAGCCGCCCAGGCCTCCAAGGACATGACCCAGGAGATCGAGAGCGAGGGCATCGTCCTGCTGGAGAACAACGACAGCACCCTGCCCCTGTCCTCCGGCACCGCCGTCAACCTGTTCGGCTACGGCTCCCGGGACACCGTGTACGGCGGCTCCGGCTCCGGCTCCGGCGACAGCACCAACAACGTGACCCTGGCCCAGGGCCTGGAGAACGCCGGGCTCACCGTCAACCAGGAGCTGGTAGACTTCTACGACGAGCACTATATCGAGCGTACCGGCGTGGGCTACACCGGCAATAACTTCGACATCAACGAGCCGTCTGTGGACGAGTACTCCGATGAGCTGCTGGAGAACGCCAAGGCCTATTCCAGCGTGGCCGTGTTCGTCATCTCCCGTCTGGGCGGCGAGGGCGCAGACCTGCCCATGGACATGGACCCCGACAAGGTCACTGAGATCGTGGCCTCCGGCGCGCTGACCGAGCAGACGGTCAGCGGCGGCGACGCGGGCAAGCACTATCTGGAGCTCCAGCAGGTGGAGATCGACGTGCTGAACATGATCAAGGAGAACTTTGACACCGTCATCGTCCTGGTCAACTCTACCAACGCCATGGAGCTGGGCTGGCTGGAGGAGGACGGCATCGACGCCGCCCTGTGGATCGGCTGCCTGGGCTCCACCGGCGCCAACGCCGTGGGCGAGGTGCTGGCAGGCATCGTGAACCCCTCCGGCCGCACCTCCGACACCTTCGCCTATGAGGTGGAGAGCGCCCCCAGCTACTACAGCCTGGGCGACTACGACTACACCAATATTGAGTGGACGAACACCAACCCCATCGCCGCCGGCACAGACCCGGACAACTACCACTATGTGGACTACATCGAGGGCATCTATGTGGGCTACCGCTACTATGAGACGGCGGCGGCGGACGGCTTCATCGACTACGACGCCACCGTCCAGTACCCCTTCGGCTACGGCCTGAGCTACACCAGCTTTGACCAGGAGATCACCAACTTCACCGACGACGGCACCACCATCACCGTGGATGTCACCGTCACCAACACCGGCTCTGTGGCGGGCAAGGACGTGGTGCAGGTCTACTACACCGCCCCCTACACCCTGGGCGGCATCGAGAAGAGCGAGGTCGTCCTGGCGGACTTCGACAAGACGGAGACCCTGGAGCCTGGCACAAGCGAGACGGTCACCATCAGCTTCCTCTATGAGGACATGGCCTCCTACGACTACTCCGGCATCAAGGCCGAGGGCGGCGCTTACGTCCTGGAGGCCGGGGAGTATGAGATCAAGCTTATGAACAACTCCCACGACCTCATCGACAGCCGCACCGTCACCGTGGACGCCGACGTGATTTACAACGACGCGAACGACGGCGCCCGCTCCACCGACGCGGTAGCCGCTGTCAACCAGTTTGACGACGTCAGCTTTGGCGAGTGCACCACCTACCTCTCCCGGGCCGACTGGGAGGACACCTTCCCCACCGAGCGGGCCGCCTTCAGCCGGGAGGCCTCTGAGGAGACCCTGGCCGTCATCAATGACACCACCGTCCCCACCGATGAGAGCGCCGAGGCCATCGCGGTGGCCGACCACGGCCTGACCCTGGAAGATGTGGCCGGTCTGGACTATGACGACCCCGCCTGGGAGGAACTGCTGGAGCAGGTTTCCGTGGACGAGATGGTGAATCTGGTCTCCAACGGCGGCTGGGCCACCCAGGCCGTGGCCTCCGTGGGCAAGTCCGCCTATGTGGAGGTGGACGGTCCCAACGGCGTCAACAACATCATGGCGGGCACCACCGGCACCCAGTACTGCGCCCAGTCCGTCCTGGCCTGCACCTGGAACACTGACCTGGCCTATGAGATGGGCGCGACCTTCGCCCAGGAAGCCATCGCCATGGACGTGGCTGCCCTGTACGCCCCTGCTATGAACATCCACCGCTCCCCCTTCTCCGGCCGGAACTACGAGTATTACTCCGAGGACGGCCTCCACTCCGGCATGATGGCCGCCGCTGAGGTGCAGGGCATCCAATCCCAGGGTGTGACCACCTACTGCAAGCACTTCGCCGTCAACGACCAGGAGTCCAACCGGGATTCCGGCGGTCTGCTGACCTGGGTCAACGAGCAGGCCATGCGGGAGATTTACTTCAAAGCCTTTGAAATCGCCGTGAAAGAGGGCGGCACCCGTGGCATCATGTCCTCCTTCAACCGAATCGGCGCGGTCTGCGCCGCGGAGAACTCCGCACTGCTCAACACCGTCCTCCGGGAGGAGTGGGGCTTTGAGGGCACCGTCGTCACCGACTGCATCCTCCAGCTGTCCTATGTGAACATTGACCGGGCCATCCTCGCAGGCAACGACCTGATTCTGTCCCTGGCCAACATCCAGTCCCCCACCGAGGCCCTGACCGGCACCAACGCCGGGCAGCAGGCCCTCCGCACCGCCACCCATAACATTCTCTACACCGCCGCCAACAGCGTGGGCGAGGAGGTCAGCTACACCCCCGTGGCCTACTGGCTGTACATCACCGTAGGTGTGGTGGACGTGGCTCTGGTGGCCCTGTGCGTGCTCTACTTCGTCCGCCGCCACGGCAGGATGAAGCGGTGGAAGGCCGCAAACGCCGCAAAATAACGACAAAATCTGCTTCCCAAATAGAGAACCCCGCCGGGAGAGAACTCTCCCGGCGGGGTTAATCGTGTGGAATGGGGCAAGAATAAACTGTGCAGTTGCATATCGAATGGCAAACCTGCTAATAGGTGTCAAGCCCAAAACGCAAAAAATTTGCAGACAGCAGGCTGAGAAAAAAGAGCATGGCAAAAAGACCTGCAACAATGAACCATAATTGCAGGCCGGGATTATCACAGCAAAATGGTAGCGCGTAAACTTAAGCGGGGGCTGAATTAACACCGCCAGGCCCAGAGGTCAAGGGTCTGCGCACCGCTAAGCGGCGCTCCGATGAACGGCGACTGCATCGCCGCCCTTGACATCCGTTCCTGTCGGCGTTGCAGTGTAGTCAAGGCGGCAACGGGCGGAGCCGCTGCCGCCCGATTCAAATTTCCTTCAGAATCAGGCTCTACAGGGTTTAGAGCAAAAATGACTGACATATAGCTACTCGCTTTATTCGCGGCTGGCTCCAGGTTTTACGAAGCGACATCCTGTACACTCAAGTACTCTTTTACTTTTGCGTAATAGATTCGCAGGAATTTTGCGGAGCCGGCAACGGTGTAAACATAGAAATGTTTGCCCTCTGCCCGCTTTCTATCCATAAAGCAGAAAACAGGGTTATCCGTGTTCCCATGTACCAAGATCATAGAGGCAATCTCGAACAATACTCTTCTCAAGTGCGGTGAGCCACGCTTGGAAACATGGCGGCTCTTTGCATCGAAGGTGCCCGATTGGTATGGAGGCGCATCCACCCCTGCGTAAGCCACCAATGCGCCTTTATGAGAAAAGCGCCGCACATCCCCGATCTCAGCCATAAGCTGCGGCCCGGTAACTTTCCCTACGCCTTCCATGCTCATTACAAGTTTATACTCCGGGAGCAGAGATGCCAGCCGGTTCATTTCCGTTCGGATAACCTGTAACGAATCATATACGGCATTTAAGCTGTTTGCCGCTTGCGTTATCAGCAATTTTGTACTATCATTCTTAGGGAGCGTGGCGACTGCGTTTCTGGCTGCGGTATGGATTCTTTCGGCATCGGAAGTGCTGAATCTATAGCCGGTTCTTTTGCACCATTTTTGGAAGGTGTCTGCAAAAGCACGATAGGACAAAGTTGCCACGCATTCCTTATGCCAGAAACGGATCACAAAATCTACCCACTTCACATGACCTTTGGTGTTCCGGCTTTCATCCCGGAACAGCTTGTTCGCTCCAGGGAATGTCTGATCCAGAAGTGAGATCAGGCCATTCCTCAGCATGATACCCGTTGATGTCGTTCTTTCATAGAGCCGACTCTGCATTTTCAGCATTTGCCGTGTCTCATCTTCTGCTGAGTACTCCCGCAAATCAGGCCAGAATGTCAGGCCATAATTTGCAATTTTCAAAGCATCGGCCTTGTCCGTCTTCACCTTGCGTAGTGAATTATCGCTGAAATCGTGGATTAAAATTGCATTGACCACACTGACGAAAAAACCAGCTTCCTTCAGTGCTAAGGCGATGGGCCTCCAGTACATACCTGTGTGTTCCAGAACGACCCTGGTTTCGCCGTCAATACTGTGCAGAGTCTCCACCAGTCTGCTGAATCCTTCGACATCATGTTTGACATCAAAGGGCAGGAGTACAACCTCTCCTCCCGGCCTCCGTGCTGCAACTGTACTCTTGTGCTTGGAGACATCGATTCCGACTGATGTAATGGTGCCTGTGTTCATATACTGGCCCCCTTCGATGGATTTTTTATAACCGGTGACCGCCACAGTTCATTACCGATTCAGCTTGCTTAGTTACACGAATGTACGGATGGTTCCGATGCTTCAACCTGCGTCAATCGAACGCTGCAATGAAATGGTCGGCTAACTGTTTGCACAAACGAGCGTGGTTAGCTCAAGCAATGCCTCGAAAGACCGATTACCCCTTCATTGTAGCTTAGGTATGAACCGTTGAACAGTACTGTTTTACCAACACCGTTCCGGGTCAAACATATTGTAGCAAGCAATGCCTCGGTATATACCTCCGCTGCTTGTTGGTGGCCT
>JAJQHP010000164.1 GCA_021199695.1 Clostridiales bacterium | reverse complement strand
CATGGAAATCCTTTTTTAGTTTTTTCACTGTCTACTTGACAGGGGGCACTTCAGAAGTGTGCGGCGTTTTCCAACATAATCAGTCTGCCGTGGCAGTGGAACCGGTTCCGTAGATAAATTCTTTCAAATTGGCCCGCAGCAGGTCCCAGTTTGTGGGGACCAGAACGGCCATTTTTCGAATGGTCTGGCTGGAATAGCTTCCGTCCTCCGGGACGCGGTACTCCTCGATGGAATCCACTCCCAGGTTGTATGCTGTCAGCGCCAGAGAGAGAATTTCGTCGTTGTTCATGTCGGTGGTAATATCGTCGGCCACCGTCTCATAGAGGGACCACAGAACAGCGAACTCCTCCTCCTTGATCTGATTGAAGATCGCCTGGATCACAGCGCGCTGACGCTGGGTACGACCGAAGTCAGAATAGGAGCCATCCTCCGTGTTGACATAGCGGATACGGGCGTAGGCAAGCGCCTCTTCCCCGTTGAGCAGATTGTATCCCACAGTCAAGCCGGAGAAGGAATTGCCGCCGCCCTTGCTGCTGTACTTGCTGCCGCCACTGAGATAGTTCACCTCGGACTCGGTGAGCTTGATACTCACGCCGCCGATGGCGTCGATGATCTCCTGGAAGCCGGTGAAATCCACCTCCACATTATAGTCGATGGTGATGCCGAAGTTGGTCTCAATGGTGGCGTCCAGCAGGTCGAAGCCGCCGAAGGCATAAGCTGCGTTGAGCTTGTTGTCACTGTAGCCGGGAATCTGGACATACAGGTCGCGCATGAGGGAGGTCATTTTCAGAGCGTTATTGGTGGTGTCCACGGTCAGGATGATCATGGTATCCGATCTGGCCCGCTGACCGGCCACCCGGGTATCCTGGCCCACCAGCAGGATGTTGACGACGCCCTCTACCGTCTCCACATCCTCCACTGTGCCGTAATCGATGGAGCTGCTGTCGATCGTGTCTTCCTCGTCCGTATCCTCCTCAAAATCCTCGGTGGTGTACTCCGTCTCGCTGGCGGTGACACGGTTGATTTTGTTGAGCTGGACCTGCAAAAAAGCGTATGCGCCGATCACCATCAGCGACAGAACGGCCAGAATGACCAGTACGACCTTCCTTAATTTCGACATCTGCTGTTATGACCTCCAGTCAAAAAGGGCGCCGCCGTCTCCGGTCGGCTGCAAAACGGGGCGCAACGGCAGAGCCGCCTGCGCTCCGAAACAAACTGCTGTCATTTTAATCTCTTTTCCACCACCCGTCAAGGGATTTTCTCCGTTTTTTCCATGCGCAGGGTCAAAAACGGCATTTTGTCCCTCAATCCACTTTTTTTGACTGCCAGTACGTTTAAATTTCCCAACCGCTCCCGCCGACTTTTTCAGCTCGGCTTTATCTTTTCGTTCTATTCGCTAAAAATTCATAAAATCTTCATTTCCGTATGGTACAGTAACGACATATCAGGAGAGCTGCCAGCCCGGTCGGGCGGTCCGCTCCCCGTATATTGAGGAGCTGTCGTCATGAGTCGTATTATCGGGATCGATCTGGGCACTACCAACAGCTGTGTGGCGGTGCTGGAAAACGGGAAGCCTGTCATTATTCCCAACGCCGAGGGCAATCGCACCACGCCCTCCATCGTCGCCTTCACCAAGAGTGGGGAGCGGCTGGTGGGGGACCTGGCCAAGCGCCAGGCGGTGACCAACGCCGCCGGGACTGTCTCCTCTATCAAGCGTGAGATGGGGACCGACACCCGGCTGGAGCTGGGCGGCAAGCGGCGCACGCCTCAGGAGATCAGCGCCATGATCCTCCACAAGCTGAAAACCGATGCAGAGGCCTATCTGGGTGAGCCTGTGAACGACGCCGTCATCACTGTCCCCGCCTATTTTAATGATGTACAGCGTCAGGCCACCAAGGACGCCGGGCGCATTGCCGGGCTGAACGTCCGTCGTATCATCAACGAGCCCACGGCAGCGGCCCTGGCCTACGGCCTGGACCACGGGGAGAGCCAAAAGATCATGGTCTACGACCTGGGCGGCGGCACCTTTGACGTGTCCATCATCGAGATTGGGGACGGCGTCATTGAGGTGCTGTCCACCTGCGGCGACAACCACCTGGGTGGCGATGACTTTGACCAGCGGCTGACCAACTATCTGGTCAGCGAGTTTAAGCAGCAGACGAAATATAATATCGCAAAGGACCCTATGGCCCTCCAGCGGGTGCGGGAGGCGGCGGAGAAGGCCAAGAAAGAGCTTTCCGCCTCCACCACTGCCAACGTCAATCTCCCCTTCCTGGCCCAGGGACGCTCCGGCCCGCTGCACATGGATATCACCGTCACCCGGTCTGTCTTTGAACGGCTGACCCGTGACCTGGTAGAGCGAACCACTATGCCTGTGCAGACCGCCTTGAATGACGCCGGGCTGTCCGTCTCCCAGCTGGGGCGGGTGTTGCTGGTGGGCGGCTCCACCAGAATGCCCGCCGTCCAGGATCACGTCCGCTCCCTGGTGGGCATGATGCCCAGCAAGGGACTGAACCCGGACGAGTGCGTGGCCATGGGCGCAGCCATTCAGGGAGGCACCCTGGAGGGGTCCCTCATCTCCGGCAACGCCAACGGGATGTCCTCCGCCGGGACCGGACAGGAGATTTTACTGCTTGACGTGACGCCCCTCTCCCTGTCCATTGAGACGGTGGGCGGCGTGGCCACCCGGCTCATTGAGCGCAACTCCACCCTGCCCGTCCACTACTCCCAGATCTTTACCACCGCCGCCAACTTCCAGACCAACGTGGAGATCCATGTGCTCCAGGGGGAGCGGCCCATGGCCAGGGACAATAAGACCATCGGCAAGTTCCGTCTCACCGGCATCAAGCGGGCTCCCCGGGGGGTGCCCCAGATCGAGGTCACCTTCGACCTGGACACCAACGGCATTTTAAAGGTCAGCGCCAAGGACCTGGGCACCGGCCGGGCCCAGGAGATCGTCATCTCCTCCAGCTCCAACCTGTCCGAGGCGGAGATCCAGCAGGCCATTCGGGATGCTCAGGAGTACGCCGCCGCCGACAACCAGCGGAAGGAGGCCATGGAAATCCGCAACCAGGCGGAGACTCTGGTAATTGAGACAAAGGAGGCTATCCGGGTCTGCGGCAAGGAGCTGAACAAGGCGGACCAGAAGCAGGTGAAAAACGACCTGGCCAATCTGGAACGACTGGTGAACCGGAACCGTCCGGAGAAGATCACCGCCGATGTCCTGCCGGAAATGAAGGCCGCCATGGATCAGCTACAGCGCTCTTCTGCGACCCTGTCCCAGCTGTACGCCAACCATCAGGCGTCTGGGCAGAGCTGAGAATACCCCCTCCTTTTCCACGCTTTTCCTTGACGCACATCCTGGGAGCAGATATAATAAAAATGGTATTGTTCCCAATTCCGGACACCCTTTTGAGAGGAGGCAGCGCCTTTGAAGGTCATGAAGCGGGAGCGTTCTCCCTGGCCGGTCTATTTCATCGCCCTGGTCTGGATTTTTGCCGCCTTTGCCGTAGGTATCCACACCGTCTGGGGCTATCTGGCCGCTGCGGCAGTCTCCGTCGCCGCCTATTTCATCGGCCGGACCATCTTCCCGGACCGACAGGTGGAGACGGAGGTCCCCGATCCGGAGCCTGCGGACCCGGCGTTGGCCGCCCTGAAAAAGGATCGGGATCGGGACGTGGGTGAGATCCGTCGTCTGAACGACAACATCGAGGACGAGGAGATCTCCGCACACCTGGAACACATTGAACAGGTCACCGGAAAGATTTACGACTATGTGCTGGAGCACCCGGAGAAACGGACGCTGGTCCGCCGGTTCCTGGACTACTATCTCCCCACCACCATCAAGCTGCTCAACCAGTACGACCGGATGGACAGCCTGGGGCTGTCCGGAGAAAACGTCAGCGCCGCCAAGGAGAAGATCAGCTCTATGCTCTCCACTGTCTCCGTGGCCTTCGACAAGCAGCTGGACAGTCTGTTCCAGGACGACTATATGGATGTATCCGCCGAGATCACCGTGCTGGAGCAGATGATGGCCCAGGAGGGGCTGACCGGCGGCGGAATGCAGTAATTTCACCTGACCTATTCCTATCCTGACATCCTGACAAAATTTAAATCAAACAAAATGGAGGAGAGAAACATGAGCGAGATCAATCTGACCTTAGACCCCAGCGGCGACGCCGCTGCCCAGGCCCCTGCCCCCCCCCCCCGGACCCTGACCCCGGAGGGTGCAG